>JAEZBO010000151.1 GCA_023427085.1 Pseudomonadota bacterium | reverse complement strand
GTGGTGGCGAGCGCCGCGGCCGCCGCGCTCGAGCAGGACCGCGACACGCTCAGCGCCGCGGTGCAGCAGCAACTGCGCGAACAGTGGTCGCGGCGACGCCGCGCGCCAGCGCTGCCCGAGGTCTCGGCCTGGGCTCTGGTGACTGAAAAACGCGCGACGTTCTCGGCCGTGCCGGGCCTGGCCCGCCCGCGGGTGCAAAGCCCGTGGCGGCGCATCATGCTGGCCGGCGACTGGACCGATACCGGTTATCCCGGCGTGCTCGAGGGCGCGGTGCGCAGCGGCCAGGCCGCCGCCGCGGCGCTGCTCAGGTCACTGCGCGGCTGAGCCCCGCCCGGCGCGACGGCGCCCGGCGCCGCTACATGCCTCAGGCCTGCAGCGCACGCACCGAGAACAAACCCAGCGCGGTCAACAGCAGCGAGCCGGCCAGGCTGGCGCCGGCATAGGCCAGCGCCGCGCCGTGGCGGCCCTGCTCGACCAGCGCGACGGTCTCGGCCGAGAAGGTCGAGAAGGTGGTCAGGCCACCCAGAAAGCCGGTCACCGCCGCCAGCCGCACCCAGGCCGGCCATTCGGGATGGCTGGCCACCAGCGCCAGCACCACGCCGATCAGGTAGCCGCCGATCAGGTTGGCCGCCAGCGTGCCCCATGGCAGCTGCTGCGGCGAGCTGTTGAACCACAGTCCCAGCAGCCAGCGCAGCCAGGCGCCCAGCGCGGCGCCCAGGCCGATCACCAGGAAATGGAACGGGGCAAGCAGCGGCAGGCTCATGGGACGCTCCGTCGAACCGATCCGCGCATGCTACTTGAGGAAACGCCGGCGCGTCAGCAGCGCCGCCGCCCACAGCGCCAGCAGTCCGGTGGCGGCCAGTTGCGCGACGTTGAGCCAGGCCTGCTCGGGCAGCCGGCCCAGCACCAGCGGGCGCACCAACTCGATGATCGCCGCCATCGGCAGCCATTGCATCACCACCACCAGCGCGCGCGGCAGGTTCTCGACCGGAAAGAACACGCCCGACAGGAACACCGTGGGCGTGACGAACAGCGTGAAGTAGTACATGAAGAAGTCGTAGCTGCGCGCCAGCGCGCTGACCATCAGCCCCATGCACGCGAACGTGAAGCCGGCCAGCGTCAGCAGCGGCGGCACCCACAGCAGCGTCGGCGCGCGTGAGATATCCAGCGCGACGATCACCAGCAGGATCGCGATGCCGCTCTTGAGCGCCTTGGCGCTGGCCCACAGCGCCTCGGCCCAGATCACGTCGTCGAGCGAGACCGGCGTGTTCAGCATGGCCTCCCAGGTGCGCTGGATCTGCAAGCGCGTGAAGGCGCTGTAGGTCGACTCGAAGGTCGCGCCATACAGCGCGCCCATGCAGATCGAACCGGCCGCCAGGAACACGATGTACGGCACGCCCTGGATCTCGGGCACCAGCACGCCCAGGCCGAAGCCCAGCGCCAGCAGCACGATCATCGGCTCGAGCACGTCGCCCATGATGGTGCTCCAGGCGGTCTTGCGCCACACCAGCAGGTTGCGCCGGAAGATCGCCAGGCACAGCGGCCCGGCGCGCGGAAAACTGCGATCGGCGGGCATCAGGTCTCCTCCCGCATGCCGCGCCCGGTCAGGCGCAGGAACAGGTCTTCGAGATTGGCGGGGCGGTGCAGGTAGCGCAGGTCCTGGCGCGCGCGCAGCGTGGCCAGCGCGGCCTCGGGCGCGTCGGTGTAGAGGAAGGCGGTCTCGCCGCTGACCTCGATGCGGCCGGTCAGCGCAGCGCCGTGCGTGTCGTACCAGGCCTGCATGCCTTCGCCGTAGACCTCGACCACCTGCGGTTCGACGTGTTCGGCGATCAAGGCGCGCGGCGAGCCCTGCGCGATCAGCCGGCCATGGTCGAGCACGCCGAGCCGGTGGCACAGGCGCTCGGCCTCGTCCATGAAGTGGGTCGTCAGCAGGATGGTCTTGCCACGCGCCAGCAGCGCCTTCAGGCGCTCCCAGATCAGGTGGCGGGCCTGCGGGTCGAGGCCGGTGGTCGGCTCGTCCATGATGATCAGGTCGGGATCGTTGACCAGCGCGCGCGCCAGCGTCAGGCGCCGCTTCATGCCGCCCGACAGCTCGGTGATGCGGGCATCGGCCTTGGGCGCCAGCGCGGCGAAGTCCAGCAGCTCGGGGATGCGCGCGCGCACCTGCGCATCGCTCATGCCGTAATAGCGGCCGAACACCAGCAGGTTCTCGCTGACGGTGAAATCGGGATCGAGGTTGTCGCCCTGCGGCACGATGCCGATGCGCGCGCGGGCCTGGCGCGCCTGGGCCGGCAGGTCGAAGCCGAGGATATCGATGGTGCCGGCTTGCAACGGCGTCAGGCCGACCAAAGCGCGCAGCGTGGTGGTCTTGCCGGCGCCGTTGGGGCCGAGCAGGCCGTAGCATTCGCCGCGCTGGATCTCGAAGGACAAACCATCGACGACGCTGCGCTCGCCGAAACGTTTGACCAGCCCTTGGGCCGAAAGGGCCAGACCGCTGGACACGGGCCCGGTGGAGTTCATGTTGGACATGGCCGCGATTCTAGCGCCTGCGCAAGACGGCACGATGGCGGGCGGGACGATGCAGCCGCCCCGCCCTGCCCGGCCGCTCAGGCCTGTGGCAATTCGGCGCGCGCGGCGATATAGGCGCGCACGGCCTCGACGTCGTTCTCGAGCACGTCGACCTTCTGCTCGCGCGTGAGCAGGTCCTGCAGCCCCGGCGGCAGCGGCGCCGGACGTCCCAGCGACTCTTCGATGGTGTCGGAGAACTTGGCCGGCAAGGCCGTCTCGAGCACCAGCATCGGCACGCCGTCCTCGACGAAGTCGCGCGCCACCTTGACGCCATCGGCGGTGTGCGGATCGATCAGCATGCCGCACTGCTCCCAGACCGAGCGGATGGTCGAGAGCCGGTCGGCATGCGAGCTGGCGCCCGCCGCGAAACCGTAGCGCTCGGCGAAACTGGGCAGGTGCGCCGACAGGTCGAACTGGCCTTCGCTGGCCAGCGCCTTCCAGAGCTTGTCGACCTGCTGGCCGTCGCGGCTGAGCAGGTCGTAGACGAAACGCTCGAAGTTCGACGCGCGCGAGATGTCCATCGACGGGCTCGACGTGGCGTAGGTCTGCGCGGCCGGGCGCGGACGATAGACGCCGGTGCGGAAGAACTCTTCGAGCACGTTGTTTTCGTTGGTGGCCAGCACCAGGCGGCGGATCGGCAGGCCCATCATGCGGGCGATGTGGCCCGACAGGATGTTGCCGAAGTTGCCCGACGGCACCGAGAACGACACCTGCTGCCCCGGACCCGTGGTGGCCAACAGCCAGCCGTGGAAGTAATAGACGATCTGCGCCGCGATGCGGGCCCAGTTGATCGAGTTGACCGCGCCCAGCCGGTACTGGCTCTTGAAGGCCAGGTCGCCGGCCAGCGCCTTGACGATGTCCTGGCAGTCGTCGAACACGCCGTGCACGGCGATGTTGTGGATGTTGGGCTCTTGCAGCGAATACATCTGCGCGCGCTGGAAGTCGCTCATGCGGCCTTGCGGCGACAGCATGAAGACCTGCACGCCATGCTTGCCGCGCAGCGCGTACTCGGCGGCCGAACCGGTGTCGCCCGAGGTCGCGCCCAGGATGTTGAGCGTGGCGCCGCGGCGCGTCAGCACGTATTCGAACACCTGGCCCAGGAACTGCATGGCGATGTCCTTGAATGCCAGCGTCGGCCCTTCGGACAGGCCCAGCAGCGACAGGCCGCCGTCGAGCGGACGCAGCGGCACGATGTCCTCGCTGCCGAACACGTCGGTGCGATAGGCCGCGTGCGTGAGCGCGCGCAGGTCTTCGGCCGGGATGTCGGAGACGTACAGCGACAGCACCCGGAACGCCAGTTCGGGGTACGGCAGGCCGCGCCACGACTCGAGCGTCTCGGCCGAGACTTGCGGGATCTGCTCGGGCACCGCCAGCCCGCCGTCGGGCGCCAGGCCCTCGAGCAGGATGTCGCAGAACGGCTGCGGCGCCATCTGGCCGCGGGTCGAGACGTAGTTCATGTCAGGTTCTCCATGCGCAGGCGGGTCACCGCCGAGCGCACGAACGGCAGCGCCTCGATGTCGGCAATGGCCTGGTCGACCTTGCGCTCCAGCGCCACGTGGGTCAGGAAGATGATGTCGGCGCCCTGCTCGTCGCTGCTGGGCTCCTGGATCATCGAGCCGATCGAGATGCCGGCGTCGGCCAGGATGCGCGCGATGTCGGCCAGCACGCCGGGCCGGTCCTCGACGCGCAGCCGCAGGTAGTACGAGGTATGGGTGTCGGCGATCGACAGGATCGGCGTGTCGGACATGGCATCGGGCTGGAACGCCAGGTGCGGCACCCGATGGCCGGGATCGGCGGTGTGCAGGCGCGTGACGTCGACCAGGTCGGCCACCACCGCCGAGGCGGTCGGCTCTTCGCCGGCGCCCTGGCCGTAGTACAGCGTCGGGCCGACCGCGTCGCCGGATACCAGCACCGCGTTCATGGCGCCTTCGACGTTGGCCAGCAGCACCTGCGCCGGCACCAGCGCCGGATGCACGCGCAGCTCGATGCCGTCGCCGCGGCGGCGCGTGATGCCCAGCAGCTTGATGCGGTAACCCAGCCGCTCGGCGTGCGCGATGTCCTCTTGCGCCAGCGTGGAGATGCCCTCGACATAGGCCTTGTCGAACTGCACCGGCACGCCGAAGGCCAGCGAGGCCAGCAGCGTCAGCTTGTGCGCGGCGTCGACGCCCTCGATGTCGAAGGTCGGGTCGGTCTCGGCATAGCCCAGCCGCTGCGCCTCGGCCAGCACCTGGTCGAACGGCAGCCCGCGGCTGCGCATTTCGGACAGGATGAAATTGGTGGTGCCGTTGATGATGCCGGCCAGCCACTCGATGCGGTTGGCGGTCAGGCCTTCGCGGATCGCCTTGATGATCGGGATGCCGCCGGCCACCGCGGCCTCGAAGGCCACCATCACGCCGCGCTCGGAGGCCGCCGCGAAGATCTCGTTGCCATGCCTGGCCAGCAGCGCCTTGTTGGCGGTGACCACGTGCTTGCCCTGCGCGATCGCCTCGAGCACGTATTCACGCGCCTGGCCGGTGCCGCCGATCAGCTCGACCACGATGTCGATGGCCGGGTCGCGCACCACGTCGTAGGGGTCGTTGGACAGCGCCACGTCGTGGCCCACGCGCAGCCGCGCCTTGGCGACGTCGCGCACCGCGATGCGGCTGACCTCGATGCGCCGCCCGGCACGGCGGGCGATCTCTTCGGCATTGCGCGCCAGCACCTTCCAGGTGCCGCCGCCGACCACGCCCAGGCCCAGCAGGCCAACCTTGATCGGATTCATTTGCGCTCTCCGCTCATATTCAACAATCCATCCTTGCGGAACATTTCCTTGATGCCGCGCACCGCCTGGCGGGTGCGCTGCTCGTTTTCGATCAGGGCGAAACGCACATACTCGTCGCCGTATTCGCCAAAGCCGATGCCCGGCGAGACCGCCACCTTGGCCTCGGCCAATAGGCGCTTGGAGAACTCGAGCGAGCCCTGCGCCAGGTACGGTTCGGGGATGCGCGCCCAGATGTACATCGACGCGCGCGGCACCTCGACCATCCAGCCGGCCTCGTGCAGGCCGCGCGCCAGCACGTCGCGGCGGTTCTGGTACATCCGCACCACCTCGTCGACGCAGTCCTGCGGCCCTTCGAGCGCGGCGATCGACGCCACCTGGATCGGCGTGAAGGTGCCGTAGTCGTGGTAGCTCTTGATGCGCGCCAGCGCCGCGACCAGCTCGCGGTTGCCGACCATGAAGCCGATGCGCCAGCCGGCCATGTTGTAGCTCTTGCTGAGCGTGAAGAACTCGACCGCGACGTCGCGCGCGCCCGGCACCTGCATGATCGACGGCGCCTTGTAGCCGTCGAAACCGATGTCGGCGTAGGCCAGGTCGTGCACCACCAGGATGTCGTGCTCGCGCGCCAGCGCCACCACGCGTTCGAAGAACGGCAGGTCGACGCACTGCGCGGTCGGGTTGCTCGGAAAGCCCAGGATCATCATCTTGGGCTTGGGGATCGATTCGCGCACCGCGCGCTCGAGCTCCTCGAAGAAATCGACGCCCGGCGTCATGCGCACCGAGCGGATGTTGGCGCCGGCGATCACCGCACCGTAGATGTGGATCGGGTAGCTGGGATTGGGCACCAGCACGGTATCGCCCTGGTCGAGCGTGGCCAGCATCAGGTGCGCCAGGCCTTCCTTGGAGCCGATCGTGACGATGGCCTCGGAATCGGGATCGAGCGCGACTTGGTAGCGGCGCTCGTACCAGCCGGTGATCGCGCGGCGCAGCCGCGGAATGCCCTTGGACACCGAATAGCCGTGCGTATCGGGGCGCGAGGCGGCCTCGACCAGCTTTTGCACGATGTGCGGCGGCGTCGCGCCGTCGGGATTGCCCATCGACATGTCGATGATGTCCTCGCCGCGGCGGCGCGCCGCCATCTTGAGCTCGCCGGTGATATTGAACACGTACGGCGGCAGGCGCTCGATGCGAGAGAACTTCCTCATGGGGACATCCTTGATGGCCGCCACCATTGCGGGCGTGACCGTGTGAGAAACTGGGGAAAACCCAATAATCTAGCGCAAGCGGCCAGCGCCGGCAAATGCGGCCCGGCTGCCGCGCCCGCCGCGACATGACGCGCCGGGATCCGGCGAGTGCGCTATGATCGACCACATCCAGTCGGAGCATTTTTATTGAAGCTGCATAACGACACGACTTCGGCGCTCAATACCGTTACCGCCTACGGCAACGGCTACATCGAGGTCAACCGGGTGTCGCACACCCATGCCATCGCCTTCGGTCCCGAAGGGACCATAGACCATTGGCCGGTCGACAACGCCGCCGACATCACCACCGCCCTGCTGCGCCAGGCCGCGGGCATCCCCGAACCGTCCCACGATCCGCTGGCGTTTCTCGACGAACCCGAACTGGCCGTCGCGCGGCTGCCGCTGGGCGCGCCCGAAGTCCTGATCGTGGGCACCGGCGCGCGCCAGCGGTTTCTGCCGCATCCGGTGCTGCAACCGCTGCTGGCGGCCGGGCTGGGCATCGAGACGATGGACACCCAGGCCGCGGCCCGTACCTACAACATCCTGATGGCCGAAGGCCGCCGCGTGCGCACGGCCCTGATCCCCGAAGAGAACCAATCATGACTCCCGCCGCCATCGGCAAGCCCGCCCCCGACTTCACCGCCCAGAGCACCGTGGGCGAGATCAGCCTGTCCCAGTGCCGCGGCCGCTCGGTCGTGCTGTACTTCTACCCGAAGGACAACACGCCCGGCTGTACCACCGAAAGCCAGGATTTCCGCGACCTGTACCAGGAGTTCCTCGACGCCAGCTGCCTGGTGATCGGCCTGTCACGCGACAGCCTGAAGTCGCACGAAAACTTCTGCGCCAAGTACGAACTGAAATTCCCGCTGATCTCCGATGCCGACGAAGCGGTCTGCAACCTGTATGGCGTCATGAAGCTCAAGAACATGTACGGCAAGCAGGTGCGCGGCGTCGAACGCAGCACCTTCCTGATCGACGCCCAAGGCAAGCTCGTGCAAGAGTGGCGCGGCGTCAAGGTCCCCAACCATGCCCGCGAGGTCCTGCAGGCCGCGCGCAGCATCGGCTGATTTGTGTTGTCCCAACGTTCTTTCCTCGCCGCCTTCCCTCATTTTCTGTTAGCCGGACCTCTCGGAGAGTAACGCTCATGCCGCTGCCCAAGCTGCCCACCCGCCCCGCCACGCTGCTGGCCACCCCGACCGAAGAACTGCAGGTCGCGGTGCCTCGTCCCGCGGCCCCGGCCAAGACCCCGGCGCGTACGACAGCCCCTCGAGCGGGCGGCCAGCGCGCCGTGCTGCTGCAGACCCAGCCGCCGGCGCCGGCGCCAGCGCCAGAGCAGGACACGCCGGCCA
>JAEZBO010000034.1 GCA_023427085.1 Pseudomonadota bacterium | reverse complement strand
ACCAGCGCCACCGCGGCATCGCCGCCGTGGCGCGCGTCCACCAGCTCCGCCGACGGGGGCGCGTTCGGCGCGGCAGCCATCTGCGTGATGTCGCCGCCCAGCGGCGGCTCCACCCGCGGCGCCGCGGCGGCCTGGGCCGTGGGCTCGGCACGGCGCGGCGAGGACTTGCGCGCGTTCCACAGGCTTTGCACCACCAGCGCCAGCAGCACCAGCGCGGCGAGGATGGACAGGGCGAGGGTCAAGCTCATCGAGGGCATCAGAGGGGTCCTTGAGAGTTCTTCTTCAAGCAGTTTCGGCCATGCCGAGCGCAGCTTCCATGTCGACGGCGACGATGCGCGAGACGCCCTGCTCCTGCATGGTCACGCCCACGAGTTGCTGCGCCATCTCCATCGCGATCTTGTTGTGGCTGATGAACAGGAACTGCGTGGCCTGGCTCATCTTCGTCACCAGCCGCGCGTAGCGCTCGGTGTTGGCATCGTCCAGCGGCGCGTCCACCTCGTCCAGCAGGCAGAACGGCGCCGGGTTGAGCTGGAAGATGGCGAACACCAGCGCGATCGCGGTGAGCGCCTTCTCCCCGCCGGAAAGCAGGTGAATGGTGCTGTTCTTCTTGCCCGGCGGCTGCGCCATCACCTGCACGCCGGCATCGAGGATCTCTTCGCCGGTCATGCTCAGGCGCGCTTCGCCGCCGCCGAACAGGCGCGGGAACAGCTCGCCGAAATGGCCGTTGACGGTCTCGAAGGTCTCTTGCAGCAGCTGGCGCGTCTCGCGGTCGATCTTGCGGATCGCATCCTCGAGCGTCTCGATCGCGTCGTTCAGGTCGGCATATTGCGAATCGAGGAAGCCCTTGCGCTCGCGCGAGCTGTTCAGTTCGTCCAGCGCGGCCAGGTTGACCGAGCCCAGGCTGTCGATCTGGCGGGTGATGCGCTGCACCTCGGACTGCAGCCAGCCGACGCGGCGCCAGCCGTCGTCGAGCGTCTCGAGATCGGCGGCCAGCGCGGCGCGGTCGAGCTGGCGGCCATCGAGCTGCTCGGCGTACTGTTCGATCGCCAGCCGGGCCGCCTGCTCTTGCAGCTGCAGTTCGGTGATGCGGGCGCGGCGCGGCTCGAGCGTGCGTTCGCGCTGCAGGCGCTCTTCGTCGGCCTCGCGCAACTGCGCGGCCAGATTGTCCAGTTCGATGCGGGCCAGCGACAGCACCTCTTCGCGTTCAGCGCGCGCCTCGAGCGCGTCCTGCAGCCCGGCCTGCGCCGCCGAGGCGTCCAGCACCGCCAGCTCGGACTCGAGTTGCTCGAGCTCGGCACCGGCGCGGCGGGCCTGCTCGGCCGCCAGTTGCTGGTTGCGCTGCAGGTCGACGATGCGGGCGCGGATGCCGCGCTCGGCGAATTCGGCTTCTTGCGCCGACCTTTCGAGGTCGCGCAGCCGGGTGCGCGCGGCCTCGGCTTCGCCGGCCAGCGCCTCGCCGGCCATCTCGGCATCGGCAAAATTCGATTGCTGGTCGCCCAGCTGCTGGTCGAGCGTCTCGAAGCGGGCCTCGGCCTCTTCGCGCGTGGCGCGCAGCTCTTCCTGTTGCGCGGCGATCTCGGCCAGGTCCTCGCGCAGGCGCGCGGCGCGCTCGCCCGATTGCTGGGCCTGCTGCTGCAGCCGCGAGTGTTCGAGCTGGATGTCGTGCAGCCGGCGCGTGACCTCGGCGACGCGCTGGCGCGCCGGTGCCAGCGATTGCGACACCGTCTGCCAGGCCGACTCGGCGCGCGCCACGGCGCTACGTGACTGGTCGGCGATCAGTTGCTGGGCGCGGATCTCGCGCTGCAGGTTCTCGATCTCCTGCTGGCGCGCCAGCAGGCCGGCCTGCTCGGAATCGGCCGCGTAGAACCGCACGCTGTGCGCGTCGACCAGATGGCCGCTCTTGAGCACCAGCACCGCGCCGGCCGGCAGCGTGGCGCGCGCGGCCAGCGCCTGGGCCAGGTCGTCGGCGATGTAGACCTGGCGCAGCCAGTCGCCCAGCAGGGTGCGCAGTTCGGGTTCGGTGATGCGCAGCAGGCTGGCCAGCGGCGTCAGGCCGGCCGCGGCAGCCGCGTCGGCCGCCGCGGCCGGCACCGGCAGCTGATAGAAGGCCAGCCGGGCTGGCGGCGCATCGTCGGCGAAGGCGCGGGCCCAGTCGAGGTTGCGCACTTCCAGGCCGGTCATGCGTTCGCGCAGCGCCGATTCGAGCGCGGTTTCCCAGCCCGGTTCGACGTGCAGTTTCTGCCACAGCCGCGACAGGCCGGCCAGCTCGTGCCGGGCCAGCCAGGGTTCGAGCGCTCCGCGCTTCTGCACGTCTTCCTGCAGCTTGGCCAGCGCCGCCATGCGCGCCTCCAGGCGGCCCAGCGACTGCGCCTCGGTCTGCGCGGCGGCCTGCGCGCGGGTGCGCTCGGCATCGGCCTCGGGCACCCGCTCTTCGAGCGTGGCCAGTGCCTCTTGCGCCTCGAGCAGCAGGTCTTCGGCGGCGGCCTTGTCACCGGCCAGCTGCTCGAGCCGCACCGGGTCGGGGCTGTGCAGTTCGCGCAGTTCTTGTTCGAGCCGCTCGTGGCGCTGCTCGAGGTTCGCCAGTTGCCGGTCGGCGTCGCGTTGCGCCTGCGCGGCCAGCGCCAGGCTTTGCTCGACCCGCGCCAGCGCGCTGCGCATCTCGTCGCGCTGCGCGGCGGCCGCGCGCACGCGGGTGTCGATGCCGGGCAGCAAGGCCTGCGCATCGGCCGCGGCCAGCAGCGAGGCTTCGGCGCGCGCGGCGCCCTCGGCGAGTTCTTCTTCGGACTGGGCGATCTGTTCGGTGCAGTGGGTCTGCTGCGATTGCCACTCGGCGATCTGCTCTTGCAGCTGCACGCGGCGCGCCTGCAGGCGATTGCGCGAATCGACCACGTGGCGGATCTCGGCCTCGAGCGTATTGACCAGCGCATTGGCTTCGTACAGCGCGCCCTGCGCGGCATGGACCGCGTCGCCGGCGGCGTAATGCGCCTGGCGGCGCGACTCGAGCGCCGCCTCTTCGGAGCGCAGGCCCGCCACGGCGCCTTCCAGATCGTTCTGGGCCTGCTCGATCTCGCGCGCCTTCAGGTCGCGCTCCTTGATCGCGGCGGCCTCGCGCTGGAACCACAGCAGGTGCTGCTTGCGTTCGCCGTCGGACTGCAGTTCGCGGTACTGGCGCGCGACCTCTGCCTGCGACTCGAGCTTTTCGAGCTGGCCGCTCAGTTCGCGCAGGATGTCCTCGACACGCACCAGGTTCTCGCGGGTGTCGGAGAGCCGGTTCTCGGTCTCGCGGCGGCGCTCTTTGTAGCGCGACACGCCGGCGGCTTCTTCGAGGTAGACACGCAGCTCTTCCGGGCGGGCCTCGATCAGCCGGTTGATCATGCCCTGGCCGATGATCGCGTAGCCGCGCGACCCCAGGCCGGTACCCAGGAAGATGTCGTTGATGTCGCGGCGCCGCACCTGCTGGTTATTGAGGAAGTAGCTGCTGGTGCCGTCACGCGTGAGCACGCGCCGCACCGCGATCTCGGCGTAGGTGCTCCATTGGCCGGCGGCGCGGCCCTCGCTGTTGTCGAACACCAGCTCGACCGACGCGCGGGCGGCCGGCTTGCGGTGCCCCGACCCGTTGAAGATCACGTCCTGCATCGACTCGCCGCGCAGCTCGGATGCCTTGGTCTCGCCCAGCACCCATCGCACCGCGTCGATGATGTTGGACTTGCCGCAGCCGTTCGGACCCACGACGCCAACCAGTTGGCTGGGCACGGGGATGGCGGTCGGCTCGACGAAGGACTTGAAGCCAGCGAGTTTGATCTGGGTCAGGCGCACGGAGTGACTGGCTCTGTTTCGGTCAGCAACGCGCGGCGCGGGCCGCGGGATTAAAAATCGGCCCCTGGGGGCCGTTACCGGTCAATGATACCCCACGCATCGCGCCAGGCCCCGGCCACGCGTGTATAAAGCTCGTTTGCGGCCGGAGGCGCGGGCTATACTGCCTCGTTAAAAAGTGAATGAGCGGCCGCCCAGGCGCCGCTAGCAAGCACTGACTGCGGCGGCGCCGAGGGCGCCGGCGGGGTCGACCCAACCGAGCACGCCACCCACGACAACCGCCCGCACGAGGCAGCCCCCGGAGGATCCGCTTGAAACGAGGTTTTTACCTGGTCATGGCCGCGCAAGGGTTGTCGTCGCTGGCCGACAACGCCCTGTTCATCGCGGCGGTTGCGCTCATCCAGGAGTTGCAAGGTCCCGACTGGATGACGCCGGCCATGAAATGGTGCTTTGCGTTGTCGTATGTGCTGCTGGCCGCGTTCGTGGGCGCCTTCGCCGACTCCTATCCCAAGGGCCGCGTGATGTTCGCGACCAATGCCTTGAAGGTCTGCGGCTGCATGCTGATGTTCGGTTATGCGGCCTTCGGGCTGTCGACCTCGGGTCAGACCTATCTGGTCTGTGCCGCTTATGCCGTCGTGGGCATCGGCGCGGCCGCCTACTCGCCGGCCAAGTACGGCATCGTCACCGAGATGCTGCCGCCGGCGCTGCTGGTCAAGGGCAACAGCTGGATCGAAGGCCTGACGGTGATCTCGATCATCCTGGGCACGGTGGTCGGCGGCGCGCTGATCTCGCCGCAGGTGTCGTCGTGGCTGCTGGCGCATCCGTGGATCAACAGCCTGGTGCGCACGCCGGCCGAAGCCGCGATCCTGATGATCGCCTTCGTCTACCTGGCCGCGGCGGCCTGCAACCTGCTGATTCCGCACACCAACGTCACCTACCCGCCGCAACAGAAGAATCCGGCCAGGCTGGTGCTGACCTTCGCCGGCTACGTGCGCATCCTGTGGCGCGACAAGCTCGGCCAGATCTCGCTGGCGGTCACCACGCTGTTCTGGGGCGCCGGCGCGACGCTGCAGCTGATCGTCATCGAATGGGGCCGCTCGCACCTGGGCTACCGCCTGGACCAGGCCTCGATCCTGATGGGCGTGGCGGCGGTCGGCACCGTGTTCGGCTCGATCCTGGCCGGCCGCATCCCGCTGCAACGGGCGCTGAGCGTGCTGCCGATGGGCGCGCTGATGGGCGTGGTGGTGCTGTTCATGCCGCTGGTGCAGTCGACCTGGAGCGTCTATGCGCTGCTGCTGGCGACTGGCGGCCTGGCCGGCTACTTCGTCGTGCCGATGAACGCGTTGCTGCAGCATCGCGGCCACGTGCTGCTGTCGGCCGGCCATTCGATCGCGGTGCAGAACTTCAATGAACAACTGAACATCCTGCTGATGGTCGCGAGCTACACGCTGATGCTGTGGCTGGGCCTGCACATCAACACCATCATCATCGTGTTCGGCGTGCTGGTGTCGACGCTGATGCTGCTGGTGATGCGCTGGTGCCGGCTCAACATGCGCCGCGATCCGACGCTGCAGGAACAGATCGGCCAGGAAGGCCACGGCAAGGCGCTGTAAGGCGCCGGCCGTCGCCGGCCCGGCACGGGGCGGTGGCGCCGCCTTCACGACGAATCCAGACCGGCTGGTGCGTGCCTGGCGCCGCTGACCGAGGCCGCGCGACCTCGGCTACGCCAGCGTCAAGGTCCGCTGCAGATCCTGCCAGGCCTTGGCCTTTTCGAGCGGGCTGCGCAACAGATAGGCCGGGTGATAACTCACCACCAGCGGTACCTGACGACCATCGGGCGTCGCCAGCGTGTGCACGCGGCCGCGCAGGCTGCCGATCGGCTCGTCGGTCTGCAGCAGCGTCTGCGCGGCGAAGCGTCCCAGCACCAGGATGCGCTCGGGCCGCAGCAACGAGATCTGCCGCAGCAGATACGGGCTGCAGGCCTGGATCTCCTCGGGCCGCGGATTGCGGTTGCCGGGCGGACGGCACTTGATCACGTTGCCGATGAAGACGTCGCGCTCGCGGCTCTTGCCGACCGAGGCCAGCATCGCGTCGAGCAACTGGCCGGAACGCCCCACGAAAGGCTCGCCCTTGCGGTCTTCCTGCTCGCCGGGCGCCTCGCCCACCACCATCCAGCTCGGCTCGCGCGCCCCGACGCCGTAGACCGCCTGCTTGCGGCTTTCGCACAGGCCGCAAGCGGTGCAGCCTTGCACCAGTTCACGCAGTTGATCGAAATCGGCGTTGGCGGCCAGCGCCGCGGTATCGATCAGCGCGCCGGCCTTCAAGGGCGCGGTGGCCGCGGGGGCGAGTGCCGGCGGCTTGCGGGCCGGCGC
>JAEZBO010000258.1 GCA_023427085.1 Pseudomonadota bacterium | reverse complement strand
CGCTCGCGCCGCGACCGCGCGATGATCCGGCTGGGCCGCTGGGGCGTGGGCCTCGCGCCGGCGCGCTGGCTGCGGCGTGCGATCGGCCAGTCGATCTCGCGCGATCCGGCCGTGCAGGCCTACGGCGAACGCGTCTGCGGCGCCATGACCAAGCCGGTGATGACGCAGGTCTGGAACGCCGTGCTCGATGCGCTGGTGCCCGACCCGCAAGAACGTTTCGGCGTGCCGATGCTGGTGACGGTCGGCGAACACGATCACCTTGGCCAGGTGCGCGACGACAGCGCCGCCTGGCCACGGCGCGAGCCGCAGGCGCGCTACGCCTGCCTGGCCGGCGGCGGCCACGTCGCCAACCAGGACCAGTCCGAGGCCTTCAACCGGCTGCTCGGTGACTTTCTAATGCATCTTTGACGCGGCATCTTGCGTATAGTCTGGCGGGTACCCGACCCCGGAGCCTGTGCCGATGATCAAGCGTTATGCCGTCTACCTGTTGTCGATCGTGCTGTGTATCGTCGCGTTCGCACTGACCCCGGCCACGCCGGCCTGGGCCGGCGCCGGCACGGTGTTCGCGCTGCTGGCGCTGCTGGGCACCTGGGACATCCTGCAGACGCGCAGCACGCTGCGGCGCAACTATCCGATCCTGGCCCATTTTCGTTATGGCCTCGAATCGATCGGCCCGGAGATCCGCCAATATTTCGTGCAGAGCGATCTCGAGGACGTGCCGTTCTCGCGCCAGCAGCGTTCGCTGGTCTACCAGCGGGCCAAGCGCCAGCTCGACGTGGTGGCCTTCGGCACGCTGCGCAGCACCTACCAGACCGACTACGAGTGGATCAACCATTCGCTGGCGACCACCGAGATCCAGAGCCACGACTTTCGCGTGATGGTCGGCGAGAGCTGTGCCAAGCCGTACTCGTGCAGCGTCTTCAACATCTCGGCGATGAGCTTCGGCTCGCTGTCGGCCAACGCGATCCGCGCGCTCAACGAAGGCGCGCGGCGCGGCAACTTCTACCACGACACCGGCGAGGGTTCGATCTCGCCGTATCACCGCGAGTGCGGCGGCGACCTGGTGTGGGAGATCGGCTCGGGCTATTTCGGCTGCCGCGACGAACTGGGCCGCTTCGATGCCGAACGTTTTGCGCAGAACGCCGCCAGCGACCAGGTCAAGATGATCGAGATCAAGCTGTCGCAGGGCGCCAAGCCCGGCCATGGCGGCGTGCTGCCGGCAGCCAAGGTGTCGGCCGAGATCGCCGCCACGCGCGGCGTCACGATGGGGCACGACTGCATTTCGCCGTCGCGCCATTCGGCGTTCTCGACGCCGATCGAGCTGCTGCAGTTCGTCGCGCGGCTGCGTGAGCTGTCGGGCGGCAAGCCGGTCGGCTTCAAGCTGGCGATCGGCCATCCGTGGGAATGGTTCGGCATCGCCAAGGCCATGGTGCAGACCGGCCTGATGCCCGATTTCATCGTCGTCGACGGCGCCGAGGGCGGCACCGGCGCGGCGCCGGTCGAGTTCACCGATCACGTCGGCGTGCCGATGAACGAGGCGCTGATGCTGGTGCACAACACGCTGGTCGGCCTGTCGCTGCGCGAGCGCATCAAGATCGGCGCGGCCGGCAAGATCACCAGCGCCTTCGAGATCGCGCGCACGCTGGCGATGGGCGCCGACTGGTGCAACGCGGGCCGCGGCTTCATGTTCGCGCTGGGCTGTATCCAGTCGCTCAGCTGCCACAACGACCGCTGTCCGACCGGCGTCGCGACGCAGGACCGCAGCCGCTGGCGCCACCTGGACGTGACCGACAAGTCGTCGCGCGTGCACCAGTACCACGCCAACACCATGCGGGCCTTGCGCGAGCTGTTGTCGGCGGCCGGGCTGACGCATACCTCGCAGCTGGGGCCCGAACACATCGTGCGGCGCGTCTCGCCGGTCGAGATCCGGTCGCTGGCGACGCTCTACAACTACCTGGCGCCGGGCGAGCTGCTCGAGGGCGTGCCCGACCACGCGGTGTTCCAGGCCTTCTGGGAGCCGGCCCGCAGCGATTCCTTCGAACCGCCGCCCAGCATCCGCGCGCTGCGTGGCAGCAAGTCGCGCTGAGCTCCAGCGGGCCGGCATAAGCTCATTACCCGGCGCCGGATAGTCCATTCAGATTCTCTTAATCTTTGCCTTCGACAATACGGTTACCAAGCGCTTGCAAATGCAGCGGCTTTGTCACGTTTACGACAGTCGCGGTTTGCTACAACAGCTGATCTTTTTTGGAGCCTGACGGCCGGCGCACGCGCCCCGGCAGGCGTCTCGCGCCAGGAGCGTAGTTCGTCGATGGACCCGTTGGGAACCCTGATCACCTGGGCAGCGCCTTATGGCGCCGCCGGCCTGCTAGCCATCGCCTTCGCCGAACGGCTGGCGCCCATCCTGCCGTCATACGCCGTACTGGTCGCGGTCGGCATCAGCGCCGCGGCCGGCGCCTGGTCGGTTGGCACCGCGCTGGTCGCCACGACCGTGGGCAGCGTGGTCGGCTGCCTGCTGATCTACGCACTGTGCGCGCGGATCGGCGAGGCCCGCTCGGCGGCTTTCCTGGTGCGTTTCGCGCGCTGGTTCGGCGTATCGTCCGAGCGCATGCAGAGCGTGCTGGTCGATCTGCGGCGCCGCCGCGGCCTGTTGTCGTTCGGCGCGCAGCTGATCCCGACGGTGCGGCTGGTGGCGCCCGGCGTGGCGGGCTTCCTGAACTTTGGCGTGCGGCCGTTCCTGCTGGCCAGCCTGATCGGCGTGGCGCTCTGGAACGCGCTGTTCATCGGCGTGGGCTACTTTGCGCCGCTGTTCATCAAGCCCGGCAACGCCACCGTGTTTGCGCTGAAGGTGCTGGGCGCGCTGGTGCTGTGCGAGCTGTTGGTCTTTTTTGCATGGAACCGATTGCGCCGCTCCCGGGTCGCATAGCGGTTCGACGCCATCCGGCGCGATTCCTAGGAAACAGTATGACGCGTGCAAGTACCACGATGGAGAACGTCGGTTTCTTCCGGGCCTGGCTGTCCGATCCGTTCCGGGTCGCCGCGGTCATGCCGTCCGGCGCGGCGCTGGCCGACCTGATGACCTCCGAGGTGCACCCCGCTCACGGGCCGGTGCTCGAGCTGGGCCCTGGCACCGGTGTCTTCACCGCCGCCTTGCTGCGGCGCGGGCTGGCCCAGGAAGACCTGGCGCTGGTCGAATGCGGCAGCGAATTCGTCGAGCGCCTGACGCGGCGTTTTCCGCAAGCGACCTTGCTGCAGATGGACGCCGCCAGGCTCAAGCGGGTACCGCTGTTCGAGCAGCGGCCGCTGGGCGCGGTGATCAGCGGCCTGCCGCTGCTGTCGATGCCGCCGCGCAAGGTGCTGGCGATCATGGACGCCTCGTTTGCGCGGCTGCGTGACGGCGGCGCGTTCTATCAGTTCACCTACGGCCTGTCCTGCCCGATCTCGCGGGTGCTGCTGGACCGGCTCGGCCTGAAGGCCGTCAACATCGGCCGCGCGTGGGCCAACGTGCCGCCCGCGGCGGTCTACCGCATCACGCGGCGCGCGCCGCGCGGGCGTCGGGCCGAGCTGGCCTGAGCCGAGCTGGCTGAGCGCGACCCGCGACGCACGGCCAGAGCCAAAAACCGTGCATCGGTGCACGCGTGCACCAAGCCCTGGTGCGACGCCGGTGCACCAATCGATTCCCGCATGCACCAGCGCCACGCGTGGCGGCCGCCGCGCCGCAGGCCGGCGGCGGACTTCGCCGAGCCGTCGCGCCGGCGCTCTTGTATACATCCTGGTATCCCGAAAACTCCCCAAATTCAAGCGCTTGCCGCGCCCGGCCGCGGGCCTCGCGCCGGCGCGGTCGCACGACCCGCGCGCCGATGGCACGGAACTTGCATAGGCCTGCTCGAGTTGATTGCGGCCACCCCGTCCGGGGCGGCCATCGGGAAGAGGTCGGACAGGCATGGGCAAGCATTCGCTGGATATAGAGTCGGTCACGCATCGTTATGGCAGCTTCGTCGCCGTCGATGACGTCGACCTGTCGATCGACCCCGGCGAGGTGCTGGCGCTGCTGGGTCCGTCGGGTTGCGGCAAGACCAGCCTGCTGCGCATCGTCGCCGGTTTCGTCAGGCAGACGCAGGGCTCGGTGCGGGTCGACGGCCGCGCCATCGACGACCTGCAACCCAATCGCCGCGACATCGGCATCGTGTTCCAGAACTACGCGCTGTTTCCGCACATGACGGTGGCGCAGAACGTCGCCTACGGGCTGGTGGCGCGCGGCCGTTCGCGCGCCGACACGGCGCTGCGGGTCAGGCAATGCCTGGAGACCGTGCAGCTGCCGCAGATGGCCGAGCGTTATCCGCGCCAGCTGTCGGGCGGCCAGCAGCAGCGCGTGGCGCTGGCCCGCGCGATCGCCACCGAGCCGCGCATCCTGCTGCTGGACGAACCGTTCAGCGCGCTCGACAAGAACCTGCGGCTGGACATGCAGATCGAGATCAAGCGCCTGCAACGGCAACTGGGCTTGACCGCCATCCTGGTCACGCACGATCAGGAAGAGGCCATGAGCGTGGCCGATCGGATTGCCATCATGAATCGCGGCCGGGTCGAACAACTGGGATCGGCCGTCGACATCTACGACCGCCCGCGCAGCCTGTTCGTCAACAGCTTCGTCGGCACCGCCAACCTGTTGGCGGGCAGCGTCGCGCAGGTCGATGGCGACAGCGTGCAGATCGCGCTGGACGCCGGCGCCTCGGTGACCGTCCAGGCCGATGCCCGCTGGGCCAGCGGCGAGCGCGTGACGGTGTCGTTGCGGCCCGAGCACCTGTACCTGGCCGACAGCGCGCAGCCGGGCCGCTGGCCGGTCGACGTGGGCCTGAGCCTGCCGCTGGGCGCGCACGTGGTGCACCAGGTCATCACGCGCGAGCAGGTCGCGTTGAAAGTCTCCGCGCCGCGCCACGGCGTCGCCGCGGCGCCGACCGGCCAGGCCTGGTGCGGCCTGCGGCCTGACGCCAGGCCCTCGTTATTTCCGGCTACCTCACCCGCAAACTGAAGGAACTGTCATGACGCATGATCCTCTTCGCCGCCAGCTGCTGGCCGGTGCCGCCGCATTGGGCGGACTCTCGCTGCTGCCCCGCATCGCCCACGCCAAGGGCGCGGTGACCAGCGCCATCTATCCCGGTTCATGGGAAGAAGCCTATCGCGGCATCGTCGCGCCGGCGCTCAAGCAGGCGCACGGCGTCGAGCTGCAGATGCAGCCGCTGTTCGCGGTCGACCAGATCGCCAAGGCGCGGGCCGCGCGCGGCAATCCGCTGTTCGACACCTTCCTGCTCGATCCGGGCCCGCGCGTGACGGCCATCGAAGCCGGCCTGTTCGAGAAGTTCGATCCGTCGCGGCTGAGCCATGCCGGCACGCTGCAGCCGGGCATGGCCGACGAGTATGGCGTGACGGTCGCCGCGCAATTCGTCGGCATCGCCTACAACCCCAAGAAGTTCGACAAACCGCCGACCGACTGGAAGGATCTGTTCGCCGAACCGTATGTGTCGCGGCTGGGCCTGACGGGTTTCCAGACCACCTTCGGCACCGTGTCGATCCTGGAAATGGCACGCGCCTTCGGCGGCCAGGGCACCGACGTCGAACCGTTCTTCGCGGCGCTCAAGCAGGCGCTGCCCAAGATCGCCGCGATCGGCGCGCCGGCCTCGATGCCCAGCCTGTTCCAGCAGGGCCAGTGCGACATCATGTATGCCAACACGCAGACGGTGGGCACGCTCAAGGCGCGCGGCGTGGACATCGAGTTCGTGCGGCCGGCCAGCGGCGTGATCACCTTCTTCACGACGCTGCACATCGCCAAGGGCGCGCAGGAGATCGACAACGCCTATCGTTTCATCGATACCGTGCTGTCGGCGCCGGTGCAGACGCAGCTGATGAAGGGGCCGTATTTCATGGCGCCGGTGTCGTCCGAGGTGCAGCTGGACGGCTCGCTGCCGCTCAAGAGCCTGGCCGAGATGTCGGGCATGGTGCAGCACGACTGGAAGCAGATCAATCCGCTGCGGGCCGGCTGGATCGAGCGCTTCAATCGTGAGGTCGCCCGTTGAGTTCCAACGCGCTCGCATCCCGCAGCTGGCCGCTGGCGCTGCCGTTGACGCTGGCCTTCATGGCCTTCTTCGCGGCGCCGCTGCTGATGCTGCTGGCCACCAGCGGCTACGACGACGACATGTTGACGCGTCCCGGCACGGCCAGCTGGACCAAGTTCGTGACCGACCCGTTCTACTGGAAGGTGACGTTCGATACGCTCAAGCTGGGCGCGATGACGGTCTGCGCGACCGTCATCGTCGGCTATCCGCTGGCGGTGGTGTACATGCAGGCCAGCGAGCGCTGGCGCCGGCTGCTGCTGTTCATCATCATCATGCCGGTGCTGCTGTCGGTGGTGGTGCGCACCTTTGCGTGGATCGTGATCCTGGGCAGCGACGGCGTGATCAACCAGCTGGTGATGGCGCTGGGGCTCAGCCCGACGCCCTTGCGGCTGCTGCAGACCGAGTTCGGGCTGGTGCTGTCGCTGACGCAGATCGAGCTGCCGATGATGCTGCTGCCCTTGATCAGCGTGATGGCGCGCATGGATGGCAATCTGATCGACGCCTCGACCGCGCTGGGCGCGTCGCGCTGGCGCACCTTGTTCAAGGTGGTGCTGCCGCTGTCGCTGCCGGGGCTGGTGGCCGGCTGCACGCTGGTGTTCGCCAGCGCGACCACCGCCTTCATCTCGCAGTCCATCATCGGCGGCAACCGGCTGGTCTACCTGCCGCTGGTGATCTGGCAGCAGTCGCTGGTGGTCTACAACTGGCCGCTGGCCGCGGTCGCCTCGATCGTGCTGCTGGCCTCGGTGATGCTGTGCATCGCCCTGATCGTCGCGCTGGGCCGGCGCGGCATGAGGTATCTGCATGTCTAGACGAAACTCGGTGCTCGACCTGAGCTATCACACGGTGGTCGGCGGCGGCGCGGTGCTGGCGCTGCTGATCCTGATCGGACCGGTCGTGGTGGTGTTGCTGACCTCGCTGACCGACAGCCAGACCTTGCGGTTCCCGCCGCCGGGCCTGTCGTTGGACTGGTACCGGCGCCTGTTCGATCCGGTCGCGTCGGCGCAGATCCATCGGGCCGCCGGCAACAGCCTGCTGGTGGCGGCCTGCTCGGCGGTCGCCGCCGCGGTGCTGGGCGGCATGGCCGCGCTGGCGCTGGCGCGTGCCCGCGGCGGCGCCGCGCGCGCGCTCGATGCGTTCTTCATGTCGCCGCTGATATTGCCCGGCATCGCCTTCGGGCTGGCGGCCCTGGTGTTCTTCACCGCGATCGGGCTGCGGCCGTCGCTGCTGCTGATCACGATCGGCCACGCCGTGATGATCGTGCCGTTCGTGTTGCGCACCACCGGCGCCAGCCTGGCGCAGCTCGACGGCAGCCTGCTCGAATGTTCGGCCAGCCTGGGCGCGGGGCGCTGGTTCACGTTCCGGCGCGTGACGCTGCCGCTGATCTTCCCGGGCCTGGCGGCCGGCACCTTCATGGCCTTCATGGCCTCGATCGACAACGTGCCGATCTCGCTGTTCCTGTCGAGCCCGCGCAGCGACATGCTGCCGATCCGCATGTGGGGAATGATGGAGTCGACGCTGGACGTGCGGGTGGCGGCGGTATCGGGTGTGCTGATCGTCTGCGTGCTGGTGCTGATGCTGGTGATGGAGCGGCTGACCGGGCTGACCCGGCGGCTGCAGGCCTAGTTATTTTTTGTCGAAACCGAGAGACCCCAGATGCTTACCGTGACCGTCGAACCCTTGACCGCCGAGGCCTTCGCGCCGTTCGGCGACGTGCTGGCCTTGCCCAGCGAGCCGGGGCGTACCTACTACAACGAGGCGCTCGCCAATCGGCGGCCCGAGGCCGGCGCGAGCCTGTCGCTGTCGCTGCGCGAAGCCACCGCGGCGCTGCCGCTGACGGTGACACTGCTCGAGCGGCACGAGTTCTCGTCGCAGACCTTCGTGCCGATCGACGCCGGCCAGTATCTGGTGGTGGTCGCGCCGCACGCCGCCGACGGCGGGCCGGACCGCGAGCGGGCGCGCGCCTTGCGGGCGCGCCGCGACCAGGGTGTGACCTACAAGGCCGACACCTGGCATCACGGCCTGACGGTGTTCGGTCGCGCCGCGCGCTTCGCGGTGTTCATGTGGGCGACCGGCGGCCACGGCGACGAAGAGTTCGTCGCGGTCGATCCTTTTGAAGTGCTACCCGACAACAGGAGCGTCTGAGCATGAGCTGGCAACCCACCCGTGACTTCATCGGCTACGCCGACCAACCGCCCCATGCGCAATGGCCGGGCGGCGCGCGGCTGGCGCTGAACTTCGTGATGAACTACGAAGAAGGCTCCGAGCCGTCGTTCCAGGACGGCGAAAACCATACCGACACCGGCCTGACCGAGGCGCATGGCCTGAACCAGATGGGCAACGGCCGCGACCTGGCCGCCGAAGGCATGTTCGAGTACGGCAGCCGGGTCGGTTTCTGGCGGCTGGTGCGCCTGTTCGAAGAGCGCGGGCTGCCGATGACGGTGTTCGGCTGCGCGCTGGCGCTCGAACGCAATCCCAAGGCCGCCGCCAAGATCCGCCAGATGGGCTACGACGTCTGCTGCCATGGCTGGCGCTGGATCAAACATTTCGAGCTCGACGAGCAGACCGAGCGCGAGCACATCCGCCAGGCCATCGCGTCGCTGCAGCAGACCGTCGGCAGCCGGCCGCTGGGCTGGTATTGCCGCTATGGTCCGAGCGTCAACACGCGCCGGCTGATCGTCGAGGAGGGCGGCTTCCTGTACGACTCGGACTACTACGGCGACGAGCTGCCGTTCTGGCAACTGGTGCAAGGCACGCCGCAACTGGTCGTGCCTTACTCCTTGACCCACAACGACGGCAAGTACGCCGGCTGGATGGGCACGTCCGACCAGTGGTTCGGTTTTCTGAAGGATGGCTTCGACATGCTGTATGCCGAGGGCGCGCACACGCCCAAGATGATGTCGGTCGGCCTGCACATGCGGCTGGTCGGGCATCCGGCCCGTGCGGTCGGCTTGCAGCGTTTTCTGGATTACGTCATGCAGCACGAGGGGGTCTGGATCACCCGGCGGCTGGACATCGCCGAGCACTGGCGCAAGACCCACCCCTATCAGGGCTGAGCGGCGCGCGCGCGGGCATCGTAGGCCTGCTGCGCGTCCAGCATCGCGGCCATGTTGCGCTCGGCCCAGTCGATCACGCCCGACAGGCTGCCGGCCAGCGTGCGGCCCAGTGGCGTCAGCGCGTACTCGACCGTCACCGGCACGGTCGCGAATACCGTGCGCGCGACCAGGCCGTCGCGTTCGAGCTTTTTGAGCGTCTGCGACAGTACCTTCTGCGACAGGCCTTCGATGCGCCGCAGCAGCGCGTTGAAGCGGCAGGGCGCCTGCGCCAGATGGCTCAGGATCAGCACCGCCCATTTGTCGGCGATGCGATCCAGCACCATGCGGGTCGGGCATTGCACGGCGTAGGCATTGAAGGGCGGGCAAGGCAGCATGGCGGTTTCCTGCGGGTAATCAGGTGAGGGAAAAGTGCGTTCTTCACGCCGTCGTGGCGCGGCGATATAGTGCGCGGGTAGTTTCTTTAAGAAACTAGGTTATCGATAGTAATCAATCCCGACCCTGGAGTCACCCTCATGCATATCGCCCTCATCGGCGCGTCCGGCAACGCCGGCTCGCGCATCCTCAAGGAACTGTCCGACCGCGGCCATACCGTCACCGCCATCGCGCGCGATGCCGGCCGGATCGCCGCGCTGCCCGGCGTCACCGCCGTCAGCGGCGACGCGCACGATGGCCCGGCGCTGGCCGCGTTGCTGGCCCATCACGAGATCGTCATCAGCTCGGTGCACTTCAGCGCCAGCGATCCGCGCGTGCTGATCGATGCGGTCAAGCAGGCCGGCGCGCAGCGCTATCTGGTGGTCGGCGGCGCCGGCAGCCTCGAGGTCTCGCCCGGCGTGGCGCTGGTGACGCTGCCGGACTTTCCGGCGGCCTACAAGCAGGAAGCGCTGGCCGGCCAGGCCTTCCTGGCGCTGCTGCGCCAGGAGCCGCAACTGGACTGGACCTTCCTGTCACCGTCGGCCGAGTTCGTGCCCGGCGAGCGCACCGGCCAGTTCCGGCTCGGGCAGGACGCCTTGCTGAGCAACGCGCACGGCAGCCGCATCTCGTTCGAGGACTACGCGGTGGCGCTGGTCGACGAGATCGAGCGGCCGGCGCATCGGCGCGCGCGGTTCACGGTCGGGTATTGAGCGGCCAGGCGGCCAAGCGGGATCGGCCGGGCTATGCCGCAGCGCCTGGCAGGCATAAGATGGCAAGGCCGTCTTCGCCACGCCGCGCGAAGCGCCCACCGAGCCCGCCGCCATGCCCGATACCGCCAATCTTGTCGCCTTTGCGCTGGTCGCGCTGGGCATGGTCCTGACACCCGGGCCGAACATGATCTACCTGATCTCGCGCTCGATCTGCCAGGGCCGCGTGGCGGGGCTGATCTCGCTGGCCGGCGTGGCGCTGGGTTTCGTGTTCTACATGTTCAGCGCCGCCCTGGGCATCACCGCGGTGCTGCTGGCGGTGCCTTATGCCTACGACATCCTGCGCTATGGCGGCGCGCTCTATCTGCTGTATCTGGCCTGGCAGGCGATCCGCCCCGGCGGCCGCTCGCCGTTCCAGGTCCGGCAGCTGGCGCCGGACAGCCCGCGCAAGCTGTTCCTGATGGGCTTTCTGACCAATCTGCTCAATCCCAAGATCGCGATGGTCTATCTGTCGCTGCTGCCGCAGTTCATCGATCCGAGCCGCGGCAGCGTGCTGACGCAAAGCCTGGTGCTGGGCCTGACCCAGACCACCATCAGCGTGCTGGTCAACGGCCTGATCGCCGTGATGGCCGGTTCGATCGCGCTGTTCCTGGGCCAGCGGCCGCTGTGGCTGCTGGTGCAGCGCTGGCTGATGGCGACCGTGCTGGCCGGCCTGGCGATCCGGATGGCGACCGAGGCGCGGCGCTAGACTGTGACGGCTACAGGTGCTGCTCCAGCGGCAGCCAGCTCAGCAGCCAGGCCGCCGCGCGGCGCCACGCCGAGGCCTCGGGCTCCTGGTCCCACAGCCGCGGCGGATCGCTGCGGCGGTCGTGCCAGCGCAGATCGCCGTCCTGCAGCGACAGCGCGAAGCTGTGCTGCGTATCGGTATGGCGATCGAAGTCGTCCAGCAGCGCGCGCACCAGCACCTCGTCCTCGAACATCACGCCCATCTCGGTGTTCAGGTGCACTGAGCGCGGATCGAAATTGAACGAGCCGACATAGCCGCGCGAGCCATCGACCATGAAGGCCTTGGTGTGCAGGCTGGCGCCGCTCGAGCCGAACAGGCTGCTTTGCTGCTGCGTGCCGCCTTCGGGCATCAGTTCGTAGATCGCGATGCCGCCTTCGAGCAGCGGCTTGCGATAGGGCGCATAGCCGCTGTGTACCGCGACCACGTCGTTCGATGCCAGCGAGTTGGTCAGGATCGTGACCTCGGTGCCTTGCGCGGCCTGCTCCAGCAGCAGGTCGACGCCCTCGTCGCCCGGCACGAAGTAGGGCGATACCAGCGCCAGCTCGCGCTCGGCCGAGCGCGCCATGTCGAGGATGTCGTGGATCAGCCAGTGGTCCTCGCCATCGCCCCAGGCCTTCTCGACCGGGTCCGAGACCACCCGCGCCTGTTCGGTCCAGCGAAAGCTGGCGCTGCCGTCCAGGTAGGACTGCACCAGTTGCGATTTGGCGACGTGATCGAGGTACGGCCGGGCGTCGCTGCTGTGGGTGAGCTGCGTCAAGCTCGCGCGGATGGTGTCCAGCGGCAGCGGCGTCTCGTCCGACAGGGATTCGATCGGCAGCGCCGCGCGGCTGTTCCAGTATTCGTCGAAGATCACGGCTGTCTGCTCGACCACCGGACCGAGCATGGCCAGGTCGGCGTCGAGGAAATTGGTGTCCTGCGCGGCATCGAAGTATTCGTTGCCGACGTTGCGCCCGCCCACCACGGCCAGTTGGCCGTCGACGATCCAGGCCTTGTTGTGCATGCGGCGGTTCAGGCTCAGGCCGCGCAGCAGCAGCTCGGCGGCGCGGCCGACCGAGCCGCCGCGATTGCGCGAGGGATTGAACATGCGCACGTCGATGTTCGGGTGGCTGGCCAGCCCGGCGATGGCGGCGTCGGCGCCATGCGCGTTGATGTCGTCGAGCAGGATGCGCACCCGCACGCCGCGGTCGGCGGCGGCCAGCACTTCGTGGGTCAGCAGCCGGCCGGTCAGGTCGTCGTGCCAGAGGTAGTACTGGATGTCCAGGCTGCGGCCGGCGTGGCGCGCCGACAGCGCGCGCACCGAGAAGGCCTCGGCATTGCCGCTGACCAGCGCCAGGCCGCTGCGGCCGGGATGGCGCTGCGTCAGCGGCCCCAGCGCATGATCGATCTGGGTGCTCGGCTCGGCCGGCGGCGCGAGCGCGGTCGAGGCGGGGCCCATGGCACGCTCGGCATACCGGTCGTAGGCGAACAGCGCGACGAATGACAACACGACCAGCGTCATCAGCGCGATCAGCAATATCTTCAACAGCCGGGGCAAGGGAGGACTCCGCGTCATCTAAAGGCGCTAGCATAAGCGGGCTTGGCCGCGCGCGGGGTGCGCCGGCCGTCACAACACGGCAGAGCCGATCCGGAGCCCGACACCATGGAACTACCCGACGACATCTACGAACAGATCGAGACCCTGTCCGAAGCCGGCAACGAGGCCAGCGAGGAAGGCGATCACGACGGTGCGATCGCGCACTGGCGCCAGGCGCTCGCGCTGCTGCCCGAGCCGGTGCGCGAGTGGGAGGCCTACGAATGGCTGCAGGCGTCGATCGGTGATTCGTACTACCAGATGGGCGATTTCGAGCAGGCCCGCGAGAACTTCTTCGAGGCGCTCAGCAGCCACGAGGCGCAGGAAAACGCCTTTGCCCACTACATGTTGGGCAAGACCTTCTGGCGGCTCGAGGACGAGCGTGCCGTCGAGTCGCTGCTCAAGGCCTATATGCTGGAAGGCGTCGAGATCTTCGATACCGACGAGCCCGAAGGGCCCGAAGTGCTGCGACTGCTCGAAGAACGCGGGCTGCTCACGGAGCCGGATTCCAGCTCAGCGTCTTGACCGCGGCCAGGCCGAAAAAACCCGCCAGCACGATATCCACGCCGCGCCGCGTACGGCGGTAGGCGCGGATGGCGGGGCCGGTCGAGAACACCAGCGCGTAGCTGATGAACACCGTGGCGCCGATGACCGCGCAGCCCAGCGCGATCGCCGCCAGCGTGCCGGCCGGTTGACCCGGCTGCAGGCCGATCGACATCATCGACAGCCAGGCCAGGATGGCCTTGGGATTGCTCAGGTGCATCAGCAGGCCGCGCCGGTACAGCGCCAGCGCCGGCATCGGCTGGGTCGGCATCGCCGCGTCGATTTCGGCCGCGGTGACCGGCCGCAGCGCCGACCGCGCCGAGCGCCAGGCCAGGTAGAACAGATAGCAGCCGCCGATGATCTTGATCGCGGTCAGCAGCTGCGCATAGCTGGCCAGCAAGGCGGACAGGCCGGTGGCGGTCAGCACCGCCCAGCACAGCGAGCCGGACCAGACCCCGGCGGCCAGGATCAGCCCGGCACGGCGGCCCTGGCCCATCGACACCCCCATGATCATCAGCGTGCTGGGCCCGGGGCTGGCCACCGCCATGAAGTAGACCGCATAGACCGCCAGCAGCGCGCTCAGGCTCAGCATGATGGGACCTCGTCTTCGGCTAGAACTTGTGGGTGATGCGCGCCGGCTTGCCGGCTTCGATGGTCAGGCGCACCCGATGCGGCGGCAGGTCGGCGTTGCGGATCGTGATCGTGTAGTTGCCCGGCGCCAGTTGCAGGCTGCGCAGCGGCGGGCTGACACCGCGCGGGACGCCGTCGACCAGCACTTCGCCCCAGGGCTGCACGTCCAGCGACACCCGTACCGGGGCAGGGGCTTCGACCAGTGGCTTGGCCATCGTGGCGTCGGGCGAGGTGGCGGCGCCGGCGGCGGCGCCTTCGGACCCGGCCACAGCCGGTGCACCGGCTACGGAGGCGGATGCGGCGGCGGCCGGCGCGTCGGATGATCCGGCAGCTTGGCTGGCGGGGTCGGCCGACGGTGACGCGGGCTGGGCCGTCGCGTTTGGGG
>JAEZBO010000248.1 GCA_023427085.1 Pseudomonadota bacterium | reverse complement strand
CCGCCGCGGCGCTGCGCCGCGGCCGGCGCCAGCACGGCCAGCGCCGGTTCGGCAGGCACCTGCCGCAAGGTGCCGGTCAGGTTTTCGAGGCGGCGCCACGCGGCTTCGTGGGCGGGATGGGCCGAGCGCCAGCGTAGCCAGGCCTGGCGATCGGCGTCGCTGGCCGAGCCGGAATCGAGCTGCACCACCCAGTCGATCGCGGTCTCGAGCGGGTCCGTGGCCGGGCTGTCGTGGCGCAAGGCCGTCATCACAGGCTGCCAGCGGGCGCTGGCGTGGCGGCCGCCGCGATCGCGATCGTGGTGCTGGTGTTCACCGCATGGGTGCTCATTGTCATGTGGGCGACCGCAGTGGCGGCCCCCGCAGGATCGGCCTTCGCGCTGGCCGCCGGCGGCGCGTCGAGCCGGGCCATGGCTTCCTGTGCGCTCAGGCAGTGGCGCAGCGCGCGGGCGATGTACTGGCGCACCGAGCTGACCGACACGCCCACGTCGGTGGCGATCTCGGCATGGCTGCGGCCATCGAGCTGGTTGAGCAGGAAGGCACGGCGCACGCGCGGCGGCAGGTCGGCCAGCAATCGGTCGATCTGCAGCAGCGTCTCCAGGATGATGGCGCGCTGCTCGGGGCTGGGCGCCGTCTCGATCGGCAGCGCGGCCAGCGATTGCAGGTAGGCCTGCTCGAGGTCGCGCCGACGCAGATGGTTGACCATCAGGCCGTGCGCGATGGTGGTGAGATAGGCGCGCGGTTCGCGCAGTTCGATGCTCAGGTCACGCTGCATCAGCCGCACGAAGGTGTCGTGCGCGAGGTCGGCGGCATCGAAGGCGCAACCGAGCTTGCGACGCAGCCAGCCATGGATCCAGCCATGATGCTCGGCGTACAGCGTCTGCAGGGGAGAGGCGGCGGGTTTGACGGACATGGAGGGAACCGTCGTCGCCGGCCCGGATGCGAAATGAGAATGATTGCTAAATTTATCAAGCTCCGCCGGCAGGGGCAAGTTTGGCTTAGTGTCTGTTGTGTCGCATCCACGCAAACATGGGGCCGTTGCGTGGCCGGTCGGCCGGCGAGCTAAGCGTCGCGCCCAGGTTCGGATGCCGCCAGCGCCTGGTGGCCGGCGTCGGTCAAGCGCACGCGCCAGCCGCTGTCGTCCTGCTCGATCTCGACCCAGCCCGGGCCCGGCTGTCCGCCCAGCGGCGCCGTGCCATATGGCGCCAGCGCGCGCATCAGGGTGCTGGCACGCGCGCCCAGCTGTTTGGCCAGGCGCGGCAGCGAGACGCCGCCGGGGGAATCGGCCAGCGCCGCCAGCAAGGCGATATCGGCCGCCGGCAGCGCGGCGACGTCGGGTGCAGGCGCGGCCGGCTCAGGCGCGGCCGGCCCAGACACAACAGGTTGAGACACAGCCGGCTCAGACCCAGCCGGCGCGGTCTCGGACGATCCCGCCGCGTCCGCGTCCGCGTTCGCTTCAGATCGCCGCATCGGCAAGCGCGTCTTCAGCCATGGCCGGCATCACCCGCCTCGCGCCCGGCTCGGCCCCTTGCGGCACCAGGATCACCGGGATCGACTTGGACGTCGGCGTGCGCGCCTCGTCGGCGTAGCTGTTCAGCGGCACCAGCGGGTTGGTCTCGGGGTAATAACCGGCCAGGCAGCCGCGCGGGATGTCGTAGGCCACCAGCCGGAAGCCGTCGGCGCGCCGCGACGCGCCGCTGTCGTCGACGCCGAGGATGTCGACCCACTGGCCGTCCTGCATGCCGATGTCGGCCAGGTCCAGGCGGTTGATGAAGATGACGCGGCGTTGGCCGTAGACGCCGCGGTAGCGGTCGTTCAGGCCGTAGACCGTGGTGTTGTACTGGTCGTGCGAACGCGTGGTGCCCAGGTTGAAGACGCGTTCGTCGGTCTGGCGCTGGGCGCGATGGATCGGCAGGTCGCGCGGCACGCGCGCGGCGCGGAACTGCGCCTTGCCGCTGGCGGTCTGCCAGATCCGCTCGGACGCCGTGTTGCGCAGCCGGAAGCCGCCCGGCGCGGTGATCTTGTCATTGAAGCCGGCGAAGTCGTCGAACACCCGTTCGATCAGGCTGCGGATGCGCGCGTAATCCTCGATCAGCCACAGCCACGGCACCGTGCTGTCAGGCAGCGTCGCGGCGGCCAGCCGTGCGACGATGGCCGGTTCGGACAGCAACTGGTCCGACGCCGGCGGGTTGATGCCGGCCGAGATGTGCACCATGCTCATCGAGTCTTCGACGGTCACGCCCTGCGCGCCGCCGGCCTGCAGGTCGATCTCGGTGCGGCCCAGGCAGGGCAGGATCAACGCCTCGCGGCCATGCACCAGATGGCTGCGGTTGAGCTTGGTCGCCACATGCACGGTCAGGTCGCAGTTGCGCAGGCCCTGCCAGGTCGCCAGCGTATCGGGCGCGGCCATCGCGAAGTTGCCGCCCATCGCAAAGAACACCTTGCCGCGGCCGTCGCGCATGGCCTCGATGGCGCCAACGGTGTCGTAGCCGTCGGCACGCGGCATCGGTACGCCAAACACCTGTTCGAGCCGGTCGAGAAAGGCCGGCGCCGGCTTCTCGTAGATGCCCATGGTGCGATCGCCCTGCACGTTGCTGTGGCCGCGCACCGGGCAGGCGCCGGCGCCGGGCCGGCCCAGGTTGCCGCGCAGCAGCAGCAGGTTGACGATCATCTGGATGGTCGCGACCGAGTGCTTGTGCTGCGTGATGCCCATGCCCCAGCACGCGATGACGCGCTGCGACTTCAGGTAGATGTTGCCGGCGTGGCGCAACTGCACCTGGCTCAGGCCCGATTCGGCCTCGATGGTGTGCCAGTCTTCCTGCAGGATGTCGGCCGCGAACGCGTCGAAGCCGCTGGTGTGCTCGGCGATGAAGGCGGTGTCGAGCAGGCGCGGCTGGCCTTGCGCCAGCGCCTGCGCGTCGGCCTCGAGCACGTGCTTGATGATGCCGATCAATGCCGCCAGGTCGCCGCCGGTGCGCACCTGGAAATAATCCGAGCTGATCCGCGTGGCGCCCAGGCCGAGCATCTCGGTCGGGCTTTGCGGGTCGGCGAAACGTTCGAGGCCGCGCTCCTTGAGCGGGTTGAAGGCGACGATGGCGGCGCCGCGCTTGGCCGCCTGGCGCAGTTCGCCGAGCATGCGCGGATGGTTGGTGCCGGGGTTCTGGCCGAAGATGAACAGCGCATCGGCCTGCTCGAAATCGTCGAGCGTGACGGTGCCCTTGCCGACGCCGATGCTGGCGCGCATGCCGGTGCCGCTGGGCTCGTGGCACATGTTCGAGCAGTCGGGGAAGTTGTTGGTGCCGTAGTGGCGCACGAACAGCTGGTACAGGAAGGCCGCCTCGTTGCTGGTGCGGCCCGAGGTGTAGAAGATCGCCTGGTCAGGGTCGGGCAAAGCGCGCAGGTGGCGCGCGATCAGCGCGAACGCGTCATCCCAGGCGATCGGCACATAGCGGTCGCTGGCCGCGTCGTACACCATCGGATGGGTCAGCCGGCCTTCGCCCTCGAGTTCGTGATCCGAGCGCTGCCACAGCTCGGCCACCTTGTGGCGCGCGAAGAACTCGGGCGTGGTGCGGGCGCGGGTGGCTTCGGCGGCGACGGCCTTGACGCCGTTCTCGCAGAACTCGAAGGTCGAGGCGTGTTCACGGTCGGGCCACGCGCAGCCGGGGCAATCGAAACCGTCGGGCTGGTTGGCCGACAGCAGCGTGCGGGCGCCCTTGAGCGGGATGTGCTGCTGCCACAGTTGCCGGGCCACGCTTTTCAGCGCGCCCCAGCCACCGGCGGGGCGTTTATAGAACTCGATTTTCTGATCGGACATGATGTGGGATTAAATATGTTCTTGTGAGCATATAAAACCCGGGAAAAGGTCGGAGACACGCCAATTTATCACCGCTGCGACGGCACGCTCCATCGGCAAATAAATGCCGGTTTGAAATGCCGGTTTGCAGTTAGCGCGGCAAGGTGTGTCGAGGCTGGGCCGCCAGCGATACAGTTGATTGGGGGACAGCTTCCACAAGATTGCCTATCATTACGCCGTTCCCAGACTCTGGACGTCGCCATGGCGCAGACCTTTACCGCGCTGTCGGCCATCGAGGTCATGGCTTACGGGCTGTTGTTCTTCGGCGGTATCTATTTGCTGTTCGGCTCCCTGACGTGGGTGCTGACGCGCCGCGTGCTGCCGGCGCTGGGCATCGGCCGCACGCTCGACCCGCGTCCGCTGCAGCCCGGACAATTGCGCCGCGAACTGATGCAGTCGGGCGTGTCGGTGCTGATCTTCGGGCTGGGCATGATCTTTCCGTGGGGCCTGCTGCAGCTGGGCTGGGCCCGGCTGGCCGTCGATCCTGGCGCCACGCGCATCGCGCTCGAGATCCTGGTGCTGGTGATCTGGAACGACGTGCATTTCTATCTCAACCACCGCCTGCTGCACACCCGCTGGCTGCGGCGCTTTCACCTGCCGCACCACCGCTCGGTCGTGACCACGCCGTTCTCGACCTACAGCTTCCATCCGGTCGAGGCGCTGATGCTGGGCAACGTGATCCTGCTGCCGATGGTGCTGCACGACTTCAGCTTCTGGGCGCTGCTGTCGGTGCCGCTGTTCAGCCTGTTCTTCAATTGCATCGGCCACGCCAACTACGACTTCTTCACGCGGGTCTCGCCGATGCACTGGTTCGCCGCCAGCCGCCGCCATCATCTGCACCACGCCTGTTATCACGGCAACTTCGGCTTCCAGTTCACCTTCATGGACAGGCTGTTCCGTTCGGTGCTGGCGCCCGACGCCGCGCAGCAGCAGCTGGGCGCGCATGCCCGGCGCCGGCCGGCCGCGGACGCCCCGGCGCATGGCGGCTGAGCGCGCGCGCGGGCTGCGCCACTGGCGCGACTGGCAGAGCCTGCTGTATCTGGCGGCGCTGCCGGCGCTGGCGGCCTGGCAGTGGCACCATGGTTTCTCGGCGCCGCTGTACGCGCTGATGCTGTTCCTGACGCTGGGCGTGGGCGTGATCCATCACAACCACGCGCACCTGCGCATGTGGCACGGCCGCCGCGCCAATCGTGCCACCGACCTGTGGATCACCTTGCTGCAAGGCCAGCCGACCTGCGTGTTCCTGCCCTCGCACATGGCCAACCATCATCGCCACAAGCACGGCCCCGGCGACGTCGCGCGCACCTACCGCTTCGGGGGCGATTCGAACCACCTGCGCGGTTATCTGCTGCATCCGCTGCAGGCGCTGACGGTGCTGATGCCGCTGTTCTGGCGCTGGCTCGGACGGCTGCGGCGCCACTGGCCGGGCGTATGGCGCTACTGTCTGCTGCAGTACGGCATCTGGCTGGGTTCGTGGGCGCTGCTGCTGGCGCTGGACTGGCGCCGCGCCTTGCTGTTCGTGATCGTGCCGCAGCTGCACGGCCTGCACTGGCTGCTGGCGACCAACTACCTGCAGCACGCCCATGCCGATGGCCGCAAGCCGCGCGCCGCCGGGCGCTACGACTACGCGCGCAACTTCGAAGGCCTGGTCAATCCGATGCTGTTCAACATCGGCCTGCATACCGCGCACCATGAACATTCGCGCGCGCACTGGTCGGCGCTGACGCGCCTGCATCGCCAATACCGTCCGCGGGTCGACCCGCGCCTGATCGAGCCCGGGCTGGTCCGCTACCTGCTGCGCACATTGGTGCTGGGCAGCGTCTGGCCGCGTTTTCGCAGCCGCAGCCTGATGCCGCCGCCACCCCCGATTTCTTCCGTGACCGAGAACTGACTCATGCCCATCCGTTTCGACCGCGTCCATGTGGAAAGCGCCGCCTTCGCCCTGCCGGGCGAGCCGATTTCCAACGATGGCATGGATGCCTACATCGCGCCGCTGAACCGCGCCTCGGCGCGGATCAAGACGCGCATCCTCGCCGAGAACGGCATCACGCAACGCCATTACGCCATCGACGCGCAGGGCCGGACCACCCACACCAATGCCCAACTGGCGGCCGCCGCGGTGCGCGAGTGCCTGGCCCAGGTGCGCGCCGAGCCGCGCGACGTGACGATGCTGGCCAGCGGCTCGTCGGGCGGCGATGCGCTGATGCCTGGTTTCGCCAACATGATCCAGGGCGAGCTGGCGGCGCCGCCGATGGAAACCGTGTCGGTGCACGGCATCTGCGCGGCCGGCGTGTCGGCCTTGCAGGCCGCCGCGCAAGGCATCGAGCTGGGCGCGCATGCCCGCGCGCTGGCGGTCGCCAGCGAAATGCCGTCGCGGCTGTTCAAGCGTTCGCGCTTCGCCAGCCGCGGCTACGACGCCGACTTCGACTCGCATTTCCTGCGCTGGATGTTGTCCGACGGCGCCGGCGCGGTGCTGCTGGGTGATGGCGCGGCGGGCCGCCCGACCGCGCAGCCGGGCATCTCGCTCAAGCTCAAGTGGGTGCACCAGCGCGCGTTCTCGGGCGACTATCCGGTCTGCATGCAGCTGGGCCTGTCGGAAGACCGCCAGCGCGGCCATCTCGACTACCCCTCGTGGGCCGATGCCGAGGCCGACGGCGCGCTGTCGCTGCGGCAGGACATCCGGCTGCTGCCGCACCTGTTCGACATCGGCATCCACGAATACGCGCAGCTGGTGCGCGACGGCTGGCTCGATCCGGCGCGGGTCGATCATTTCCTGTGCCATTACTCGTCGGCGCGGTTCATCCCGGTGGTCGAGGACCTGATGCAGAAGGCCGGGCTGGTGATCCCGCGCGAGCGCTGGTACAGCAACCTGGCCTGGCGCGGCAACACCGGCGCGGCGTCGATCTTCGTGATGCTGGCCGAGTTTTTGCAGACCCAGACCCTCGAGCCCGGCCAGCAGGTGTTCTGCTACGTGCCCGAGTCGGGCCGCTTCATGGCCGCCTACATGCTGTTCGAGGCGCAGGCGGCCGGCGGCAATGCTGCATCAGGCACTGCGGCGTCGGGCGCCGCTGCGTCGAACGCAACGCCGC
>JAEZBO010000233.1 GCA_023427085.1 Pseudomonadota bacterium | reverse complement strand
GCCGACGGCTGGCCGGGCTGGGCCGGCTGGCGCGCGGTGCTGCCGGGCCGTCTGCCGGCGATCGGCGCGGTGCCGCGGCAGCCGGGTCTGTGGCTGGCAAGCGGCTATGCGTCGCGGGGATTTTCGTGGTCGGCGCTGGCCGGCGACATCCTCGGCGCGGCGCTGGAAGGCGAGCCCGCGCCGCTCGAGCAAGAGCTGTTGCGAGCACTCGCACCCCGCTGAAAACACGCCCCACGGGCGTCGCGGCAGCAGCGCCGGGCAGGGCCGAGTTTATTTCGTGGGATAAATCCGTCAAAATAGCGTCCTTTGATGCTATTTGGCTAGGGGCGATCGTCCCGGCCCGCCGTTGGCTGCGTCGTCGTCGACGGCCCCCGGTGGCCCGGCTGGCGGTACGCGCCCACACGCCGGGGGATTCCCAGTGCCGTCCACGTCCGACTCCGATCGCGCGAACCACCTTGAACACCTGGACTTGAAACAGTCGCGTCAGACGCGGCTGGACTTCGATGCGGGCGGGGGTCTGCGCCTGGTGATCGAGCCCCACGCACCGGGGGTGTTCCGCCTGCGTTGCGGCCTGGCGGCCCAGGTCGCCGAAGACCGCCTGCCGGGCGTGCGCGCCAAAGCCATCGCCGACATGCTGCTGGCGCGCCAGGAGGCGGTCGGCGAGTTCGTCGTCGAGCCGCTGTCCGACAGCAGCCACGGCGGCTGGCGCGTGGTCCAGGGCGATACCGCGCTCGAGGTCAGCGTCGATCCGGTCCACGTGGCGCTGTACCGCAACGGCACCTGCGTGCTGGCGTCCGACGTGTCGCAGGACGTGCCGGCCTTCGCCTGGGACGGCGAGCCGCCCGAATACTGGACGGTCGGCTTCGCGCTCGACAAGGTCGAGCCGATCTACGGCCTGGGCGAGACGCCGGGCGACCTGAACCGCCGCGACGAAACCATCGTCTCCGACGATCCGGCCCACCGCGCGCTGCCGCTGGCCTGGAGCCCGCGTGGCTGGGGCGTCTACGCCAATACCGTGCAGCGCGTCGAACACGCGCTGGGCGCCGAGGACGCGCCATCGTCGTACCTGTTGCACGTCGACGATCCGGTGCTCGATCTGTTCCTGTTCGCCGGCGAGCCCGCCGACATCCTCAATCAATACAGCGCGCTGACCGGCCGCGCCGGCCAGCCGGTGCTGTGGGCCCTGGGCGCATGGGTCGAACAGCCCGCAGGGCAGACGGTCACGCAGACCGCCGAGCTCGTTGCGCACGCCCGCGAGGCCCGTTTCCCGCTCGACGTCGTGCTGCTGGCGCCGCCGGCGGCCTGGCAGGTGCAGGACGCCAAGCTCACGCTCGAGTGGGACGCCGCGCGCTTTCCCGACGCCAGGCAGGCCATGGCGCTGCTGCGCCGCCATGACGCGCACGTCTGCGCGCAGGTGCTGCCCGGCGTCATCGCCGAGAGCCCGGCTTTCGCCGAACTCGAGGACCGCGGCTGGCTGCTGGCCGGCGACGACGGCAACGCGCGCGTGTTCGACGGCGTGCCGGCCACCAGCGGCAAACCCTACGGCCTGCTCGACCTGACGCACCGCGATGTCTATTCGCAGTGGGTCGAACGCAATCATCATGTGTTCGAGGACGGCGTCGGCGCGCCGGCCGCCAGCGTGCAGATCGATCTGCCCGACGACATCACCGCGCGTGGCGGCGAGTCGGGCGCTGCGCTGCGCACCATCTATCCCTTGCTGGCCCGGCGCGCGCTGTTCGACGCGGTGGCCGGCCACAAGACCCCGCCCGAGGGCGTGGTGTTCGGCACCGATCTGTTCCCGGCCGCGCAGCGGCTGCCGTGGCAGGCCGGCCCGCGCGTGCCCAACAGCTGGGAAGGCCTGGGCCAGACGCTGCGCACGGCCCTGTCGCTGGGCGCCAGCGGCGTGCCGGTGCAGACCCACGCGCTCGGCAACGCCCAGGCGCCGCTCGAGGGCATGACGCCCGAGCTGTACCTGCGCTGGCTGGCGGCCGCGGTGTTCTCGGGCAATTTCAGCTTCCAGGGCATCCCGCAACTGATGCCGTGGGCTTTCGACGAGGCCACCCAGGAACACGCCCGCACCTGGCTGCAGTGGCGCTATCGCCTGATTCCATACGTGCTGGGCATCATCGAAGACTCGGTGCGCACCGGCCTGCCGGTGCAGCGCTCGATGGCGATGGCGTTTCCCGGCGATGCCGACGCACATGCCTTCGATACGCAATACCTGCTCGGCCCCTCGCTGCTGGTGGCGCCGATCCTGCAGCCCGGTGGCCAGGCCAGCGTCTACCTGCCCAAGGGCGAGGCGTGGTGGGACCTGAACACCGGCTGGCGCTACGAGGGCGGCACGCAGCTGCAATTCGAATGCGGCTATGATCGCTACCCCGTGTTCGGGCGCGAAGGCCACATGCTGTGCCTGGGCCCGGCGGCCCAGCACACCGGCGAATTCAACTCGGCGCGCATCCTCGACGAGGTCTGGATGTTCGGCATGCCGGTGCACAACCCGGCCGTCATGCGCAACAAGATCCGCGTCATGCAGATGCAGGGCTCCAGCTACATCAAGGGCCTCGAGGGCCTGCGCATCCTTCCGTCCGAAGGCCTCGAGGTCAAGCGCCGCGGCGCCGAGGTGCGCATCTCGCGCGCGCGATAGCGTCGCGGGCGCGGCCGGTCGCTCTCGTTACACGGGGCGCGGCCGGCCATGTCGGACACCGGCAGCGCCGGGCTGGCCGTGCCTCGCGGCTCCGTGGCGGGCCGCGCCACGAGACGTATGCCTGTCCGCCGCGCGACATGGGGGCTGATCGCTGTGGCGCGAGCGCCACGCGAAGGCCACGCGAGTGTCACGGCAGCAGGCAATTTTCGATCGAGCTGGCCGCTTGCGGCGGGCTCTTATTTCTTTTGGTTATGTAGGAAAGAGATTTGTGTCGTTCTCATTTGTTGGGGGCCGCCACAAAATATCGCCATGATCCACATTCAAAGTTTGAACAAGACCTATGCCACGCCGCATGGCCGCTACGAGGCCCTGCGCGGCATCGATCTGCAGGTCGGCCAGGGCGAGGTCTTCGGCGTGATCGGTCCCAGCGGGGCCGGCAAGAGCACGCTGGTCAAGTGCATCAACCTGCTCGAACGGCCCGACAGCGGCTCGATCACGATCGGCGGGCAAGAGCTCACCGGCCTGTCCGAAGGCCGCCTGCGCAGCCAGCGCCGCCGCATCGGCATGGTGTTCCAGCATTTCAACCTGATGAACCGGCGCACCGTCTACGGCAACGTCGCGCTGCCGCTGGAAATCGCCGGCACGCCGCGCGCGCAGATCGCCGGCAAGGTCCAGCGGCTGCTCGAGCTGGTCGGCCTGGCGCACCTGGCCGACCGGTATCCGAGCCAGATCAGCGGCGGCCAGAAACAGCGCGTCGGCATCGCCCGCGCGCTGGCCAATGACCCGGACGTGCTGCTCAGCGACGAGGCCACCTCGGCGCTCGATCCCGAGACCACCCGCAACATCCTGGCGCTGCTGCGCGAAATCAACCGCAAGACCGGCATCACCGTCGTCCTGATCACGCACCAGATGGAAGTGGTGCGGCAGATCTGCGATCGCGTGGCGGTGATGGACAAGGGCGAGATCGTCGAGGCCGGCCGTACCGTCGATGTGTTCGCGTCGCCGCGCCACGACGTCACGCGCGCGATGGTGTCGGCCGTGACGGCCTCGGACCTGACCGACGAGACGCTGGCCAGCCTGCGCCAGCGGGTCGCCGACGCCGTGGCGCGCCAGCCCGGGCTGGCTGCCAGGGTCTGGCGCCTGGCGCTGTCGGGCGCCGATGCCGGCACCGTGATCTCCGAACTCTCGGCACGCCATGGCGTGACCGTGGCGCTGGTGCAGGCCCGCGTCGAAGACATCCAGGGCGTGGCCGTGGGCACGGTGTTCGTGCTCGTGCAGGGCCAGCCCGACGCCGTCCAGGCCGCGCGCGATGCCGCCGTGGCGCAACATATCCAGATCGAAGAAGTGATCCATGAGTCCGCAACTACTGCAACTGCTTTACACCTCGCTGCTTGAAACCCTGCTGATGGTCGGCGTGGCCGGCCTGACGGCGGTACTGCTCGGCGTGCCGATGGCGGTGGCGCTGATCGTCACCGACCGCGGCGGCCTGCTGCAATGCCTGCCGGTCAACCGTGTGCTGGGCGTGATCGTCAACGCGACGCGCTCGGTGCCGTTCGTGATCCTGATGGTCGCGATCATTCCGCTGACGCGCTGGATCGCCGGCACCTCGATCGGCACGCAGGCCGCCATCGTGCCGCTGTCGCTGGCCGCGATCCCGTTCATGGCGCGGCTGGCCGAGAACGCCATGCGCGAAGTCGACGGCGGCCTGATCGTCGCGGCGCGCGCGATGGGTGCGACGCCCCTGCAGGTGATCGGCAAGGTGCTGTTGCCCGAGGCGCTGCCGGGCCTGATCGCCGCCACCACGGTGACGGTGGTCAGCCTGATCGGCTACTCGGCGATGGCCGGCGCGATCGGCGGCGGCGGGCTCGGCGACCTGGGCATCCGTTACGGCTACCAGCGCTTCCTGCCCGAGGTGATGCTGGCCGTCGTGGTGGTGCTGATCCTGCTGGTGCAGTCGATGCAAAGCCTGGGCGACCGGCTGGTGCGCAAGCTGTCGCATCGTTGATCCGTTTTTTATCCCCTCTACGTCTATCGCTTGGAATGTCTCTCATGAAGACCTCGTTGCTCAAGTCTCTGGCCGCACTGGCCCTGGGTGCAGTCGTCGCCGCGCAGCCCGCGCTGGCGCAGGACAAGCCGCTGAAAGTCGGCGTGACCGCCGGCCCGCACGCGCAAATCATGGAAGTGGTCAAGGCCGAGGCGGCCAAGCAGGGCCTGCAGGTGCAGGTCATCGAGTTCACCGACTACGTGCAGCCCAACGTGGCGCTGGCGGCCGGTGACCTGGACCTGAACAGCTACCAGCACCAGCCCTACCTGGACAATGCCAATGCCGATCGCGGCTACAAGCTGGTCAGCGTCGGCAAGACGGTGATCTACCCGATCGGCATCTACAGCAAGAAGATCAAGGCGCTCGACGAGCTCAAGGAAGGCGCGCGGATCGCCATCCCCAACGACCCGACCAACGGCGGCCGCGGCCTGCTGGTGCTGCAGAACGAAGGCCTGATCAAGCTGCGCCAGGACGTCGGCCTGAAGGCCACGCCGATCGACGTGGTCGAGAATCCGCGCAAGCTGCGCTTCATCGAACTGGACGCCGCCCAGCTGCCGCGTTCGCTCGACGACGTCGATGCCGCCGCGGTCAACACCAACTTCGCGCTCGAGGCCGGCTTGAACCCGCAGGACGCGCTGGTGCGAGAAGCCGCCGATTCGCCTTATGCCAACGTGCTGGTGGTGCGCGAGCAGGACAAGGGCCGTGCCGACATCGCCAAGCTGGTGCAGATCTACCAGACCAAGACCGTGCGCGATTTCATCGTGCAGAAATTCGGCGGCTCGGTGATCCCGGCGTTCTGAGCACGCGGGCAGGCCAGGCCGTCGCCGCGGCGCGGCCTGCCAGCCAACTTCAAAGGGTGAAGCACGATGGCGACTGGCGATGAGCGGCTGCTGCGTCCCTCGGACGACACCCTCGAGATCCTGCGCACGCTGGTCGGTTTTGCGACCGTCAGCCGCGACTCCAATCTTGGCCTGATCGAGTGGGTGCGCGACCGGCTGGCGCGCCAGGGCGTGCCAGCGCGACTGACCTACGACGCCACTGGCGGCAAGGCCAACCTGTTCGCCACGATCGGCGGCGGGGCGCGCGCCGGCGTGGTGCTGTCGGGCCACACCGACGTGGTGCCGGTCGACGGCCAGGACTGGCACAGCGATCCGTTCACGCTGCGTGAGCATGACGGCCGGCTCTATGGCCGGGGTGCCGCCGACATGAAGGGCTTCATCGCCGCGGCGCTGGCGCAGACCGACCGGCTGCTGGCGGCCGATCTCGATCATCCGGTGCATCTGGCGCTGTCCTACGACGAAGAGGTCGGCTGCCTGGGCGTACGCGGGTTGTTGCGCGACATCAGGCAGGCCGGCATCCAGCCGGCCGCCTGCATCGTCGGCGAGCCGACCGGCATGCAGGCCGTGATCGGCCACAAGGGCCTGGTCGGCTACCGCTGCCGCGTGCGCGGCCGCGAAGCGCATTCGGCGCTGACGCCGCAAGGCGTCAACGCGGTCGAATACGCCGCCCGCCTGATCGTCTACATCCGGCTGATTGCCGACCGCCTGCGCGCGCTCGAGCAACGCCATGTCGGCTACGACGTGCCGCATTCGACGCTCAATACCGGCACCATCGAGGGCGGCATCGCGCTGAACGTGGTGCCGCGCGACTGCAGCTTCGTGTTCGAGTGCCGTTACCTGCCCAGCACCGATCCGGCGGCGGTGATCGACGAGATCCGTGCCTACGCCGAGCGCGAGCTGCTGCCGCAGATGCGCGAGGTGGCGCCCGACGCGGCGATCGCCTTCGAGCACCTGGCCGACCTGCCGGCCTTCGATACCCAGGCCGATCACCCGGTCACCCGGTACGCCGAGGCCTTGGCCGACAGCCGCGCGGCGGCGGCCGCCAGCGCTGGCGGCGCGGCGGACAGCGATCAGGACGCGCAGCGGGGCCGCTACGTGGCCTTCGGCACCGAGGCCGGGCTGTTCCAGCGCGCCGGCATTCCGACCGTGTTGTGCGGGCCCGGCCACATCGCGCAGGCACACAAGCCCGACGAGTGGATCGAGCTGGTCCAGCTGGCCCAATGCGAGCGTTTCATGCAGCGTTTGGCGGCCGGCGCGACCACGCTGGATCTGCCGCGCGGCGGCGCCGGCGGGGCGGTCCATTTTTGACAGATCGGTGGCTATCGGCCATAATCGCGGGCTTGGTTTGGGTCGATAGCTCAGTCGGTAGAGCAGCGGACTTTTAATCCGTTGGTCGCGAGTTCGAGTCTCGCTCGACCCACCAGAACTCTCAAAGGCCGGTCCCGCATGGGGCCGGCCTTTTCATTTGCCTGCTGTGTCCGATGGTGTGCATTGGCAAAACCACGCGCCTGGCGCCGTCTCGCGCGCTAGAGTGGGGCTTCCCTCATCGAGCCAGAAAGGTGCCCGCCATGACCCAACCCACGCAGCGTGACAAGACGCAGACCGCGTCCGGGCAGACCCCCGAAGAGATGGCCCGGGACGCGGTCGGCCGCGGCGCCAACGCGCCAGCGCCGAAGGAGCCCGATCGGTCGATCAATGACCGCCCGGTCGATCCGAACGCCGCGCCGGCCAAGGTGAAGCTGCCGCCCGGCGTCGAACCGGAAGAAGTGCGCGATCCGGGCCGCCAGACGCCCGATGCGCCGCCGGTGGACAACCGCGGCGGCGAGCAGAAGAAGGGCTGACTGACCGCGCGTGGCGGTGGTCCCGGGTCAGCCGCGCCGCGGCTGCCGGGGGCCTGGCGCCGCGACGCCGCAGCATCGCGGCACCGCGGCACCACGACACTGCGGCACCACGACACGACACCCGCAGCACACTACAGGCGCCGGTCTACGGCGCCTGTTCGTTTGCATCAGTCGCGCCGCGCCGCGGTGCTTTCGACCACCTGCTTCCAGGTCGTCATGTCCTTGTCGACCTGCGCGTCGAACGCGGCCGGCGTCAGGATCATCGGCTCGGCGCCCAGCGACGACAACTGCTGCACGAAACCGGGATCACGCAAGGCCGCGCTGGCGTCGGCGTTGATCTTGTCGATCACCGCGGCCGGCGTGCCGGCACGCACGAACAGCCCGAACCAGGGGTCGACCACATAATCGGCATAGCCGGATTCGGCGATGGTCGGGATGTCGGGGAAGGCCGCCGACCGCTTCGAACTGGTGACCGCCAGCGGCCTGACGGTGCCTTCGCGGATCAGGCCGCTGATCGACGGCAGGCTGGCGAACACCGCATGGATCTGCCCGCCGATCATGTCGGTCATGGCCTCGGCCGCGCCGCGATAGGGCACGTGGACCAGCTTGGTGCCGGCCTGCTGGTTGAGCATTTCGCCCAGCAGGTGGTTGAGCGAACCGTTGCCGGCCGAGCCGTAGGTGACCCGCTGGTCGCCCGAAGCAAAGTCGACGAACTCGGCCAGCGTGCGGGCCGGGATGTCACGGTTGATCGCCAGCACGAACGGCACGCTGGCCAGCGTCGCGGTGGCGGCGAAGTCCTTCTGGATGTCGAAGGGCAGTTCCTTGTACAGACTGGGATTGACGGCGTGCGTGCCGACATAGGACATCAGCAGCGTGTGGCCGTCGGGCGGGCTCTTGGCGAAGGCGGCCATGCCGATGTTGCCGCCTGCGCCGGCGCGGTTCTCGACCACCACCGGCCGGCCCCACTTGTCGCCCAGCCGCGCGGCGATCAGACGCGCCAGCCGGTCGGACGAGCCGCCCGGTGTCTGCGGCACGATCAGCGTGACCTGCCGGTCGGGGTAGGCCACCTGCGGTGTCTGCGCCGCGGCCGGCGCGCTGGGACAGAGTGCCGTGGCGAACACGGTGGCGCCCAGCATCAGGGCGGTCAGGCCGCGGGCATGCGCTGCTTTCATCGGGAAGTCTCCTTATGGGGGCGGGCCGCTGTGGTCGCGGCCTCGATGGGAACCCAACCGCACGCGCGGCCAGGCCGGCGCGATTGTTGCGTCAAACAAAAATATACTGAGCACAATTCAATAAACAGCGCGGCGGCGGCGATCGCCGACCGCGCCAGGAGACCGGCATGAGCGTCAATCTGAAGCTGCTGCACAGCTTTCTGCTGGTGGCCGAGCACGGCAGTTTCCGGCAGGCCGCCGAACAGTCGCACCGCTCGCTGCCGGCGGTCAGCATGCAGATCCGCAAGCTCGAGGAACAACTGGGCGTGTCGCTGTTCCATCGCACCACGCGGCGCGTGCAATTGACCGCCGAAGGCGAGCAGCTGCTGTCCTATGCGCGGCGCGCCCAGGCCGAGATGGAGAACGGCCTGCGGCAGATCCAGCAGGCGGTCGACATGCAGCAGGGCCGCATCTCGCTGGGCTGCGTGCCGACGCTGGCGGCCACCTTGCTGCCGGACATCCTGGCCGAGTTCATCGCCACCTATCCGAAGATCGCCTTGTTCGTGCGCGAACTGGCGCTCGGCGAACTGCTCGAGAGCGTCAGGCGCCAGGACGTCGAGTTCGGCATCGGTCCGCGGCCCGAGGAGCGTCACGAATTCGCCTTCGAGGCGATGTTGTCCGACCCGATCTGTGTGTTGATGCCGGCCAAGGCGGCGCAGCCCTACCGCCGCGGCATCAGCCTGCAGGCGCTGAGCACGCTGCCGATGCTGCTGATCTCGCGCCAGTCGGGCCTGCGCGCGCAGCTCGAGCGGGCCTTGCAGGCAGCCGGCCTGACGCTGCAGGTGCGCTGCGAGGCGCAGTACATCCAGACGCTGGTGGCGATGGCCGGGGCCGGCATGGGCGTGGCGCTGCTGCCGCGCACCTCGGTGCCGCAGGACCTGCGCGAGGACCTGCGCATCGTGGCGCTGGCCGATCCGCCGCTGCAGCGCGAACTCGGCATCGTCACATTGCGGGGCCAGACGCTGTCGCCGGCGGCGGCGCGTCTGAAGCAGGAAGTGTGCGTCGCCATGGAGCGCCACGGCGGCCGCTAGCATGAGCGGCCGGGACGGCGCGGCGCCGGGCCGGCCGGCGTGGCCAGCGAATTTGCTGGGGCGGTGAACGACATGGGGCGAGTCTCCGTCGGCGCCGTCGGGTGCCGCGGGCGGCCGCTCGACGCAAGCCGCGCGGCATGCCGGCCGCCGGCGCGCAGGCCGGTGCATCCGGCTCTGCCGTAACGGTAGGGTGGGCCGCAGCGCATGAAAATTCAAATAATCTTTATCGCTGTTCAGAAAACAGAAACCCGGGCACGGACGCGCGCAGGCCACCACGAACCACTCCACACATTTGTTACCTGCGGCGAAACAGCATGCCGCGCGCATTCCCCTTAACTTGCTCCGGTGGCGCAGGGGACACCCCAATCGATATCCAACAATGGTCACCCGCGCGTCTGCCGGCCTGTCTCGAACGGTCGGCCACCGGAGGGAGACAAGTCATGGTTGCATTGAAGCGTTACGCCAGCTGGTGCCTGTTCGCGGGCTTGCTGGCCTTCCTGGGCGGCTGCGCCACGCGCGGCGGCGAATCGAGCGTGCTGGACATGCCGGGGCTGCAGCAGCCGGTCGAGATCCTGCGCGACCAGCATGGGGTGTCGCACATCTATGCCCAGAACGAACACGACCTGTTCTATGCGCAGGGCTTCGCCGCGGCGCGCGACCGGCTGTGGCAGCTGGACGTCTGGCGCCGCCAGGGCGAGGGCAAGATGGCCGAGCAGTTCGGCCCGCGCTACGTCGAACAGGACCGGGCAGCCCGGCTGTTCCTGTATCGCGGCGATCTGGAGACCGAATTCGCCAGCTACCATCCGCGCGGCAAGGCGATCCTGACCTCGTTCTCGCAGGGCATCAACGCTTACGTCGATTGGGTGCGCGCGCACCCCGACCAGTTGCCCGAAGAGTTCCGGCTGACCGGCACGCTGCCGGGCCACTGGAGCCCGCAGACCTCGCTGATCCGCCTGTACGGCCTGACGCGCAACGCCAATGGCGAGATCAAGCTGGCGCAGCAGATCGCCGCGATGGGACTGAACGCGGTGCAGGACCTGAGCGTGTTCCAGCCGCCGATCGCCTTGCAGATCCCGGCCGGCCTGGACGTGACGCAGATCCGTGGTGACGTGTTGGCCCAATACACGCTGGCGCGCAACGGCCAGGATTTTGTCGCCGCCGACTTCCCCAACAGCCCGCTGGCGCAGCAAGAGCGCGACCGGCTGGCCGAGCGCCTGTCGGCCACGCGGGTGGCCGCGCTGGATCCGGCCTTCGATCCGACCGCGACGCGCTACGAGAGCAACAACTGGGTGCTGTCGGGCCAACGCACCGCGACCGGCAAGCCGATGCTGGCGGGCGACCCGCACCGCGCGATCACGATGCCGTCGCTGCGCTACATGGTGCACCTGAACGCGCCGGGCTGGAATGTCATCGGTGCCGGCGAACCGGCGCTGCCGGGTGTCTCGATGGGCCACAACGACCGCATCGCCTTCGGCCTGACGATCTTTGCGTTCGGCGATGAAGAGGACGTCTACGTCTACGACACCAATCCGGCCAATCCCAACGAGTATCGCTACGGCGGCCGCTGGGAAGCGATGCGAGGCCTGAACGAGACCATCGCGGTACGCGGCCAGCAGCCGGTCTCGCGGCCGCTCAAGTTCACGCGCCACGGTCCGGTGATCTTCGAGGACCCGGCGGCGCGCAAGGCCTATGCGCTGCGCGCGGCCTATCTGGAGTTTCCCGGCACCGCCGCCTACCTGGCCAGCCTGCGGCTGAACCAGGCGCAGAACTGGCAGGAGTTCGTCGCCGGCATGCAGCGCCATTACACGCCGAGCGAGAACATGGTCTACGCCGACGTCGACGGCAACATCGGCTGGTTCGGCGGCAGCATCGCGCCGATCCGGCCGCGCGGCGACTGGTCGGGCATGCTGCCGGTGCCCGGCGACGGCAGCTTCGAATGGAACGGCTACATGGACCCGCGCGCGCTGCCGATGCGCAGCAATCCGCCCGAGGGCTACATCGCCACCGCCAACGAATACAACCTGCCCAACGACTTCCCGTACAAGGAGATGTCGGGCCGCGCATGGGCCGAGCCCTACCGCGCCCAGCGCATCCAGGAAGTGCTCAGCCAGGTGCAGGGCGCGACGGTGCAGACCTCGCAGCAGCTGCAGTACGACACCGTGTCGATGCCGGCGCGCCGCATGGTGCAGTACGCGCGCGGCCTGAATTCGGGCGATGCGGCGGTCGGCGAAGGCCTGCGCCAGCTGCGCGACTGGAATGCGCGGATGGACGTCGACTCGACCGCGGCGACCGTCTATGCCTTCTGGATGCCCGAGGTGGTCGAGCGCGTGACCCAGCTGTACGTGCCGCAACAAGGCCGCAAGGCCTTCGGCAAGCTGAACCTGGTCAAGGTGATGGAAAAGCTGGCGGTGCCGGACGCGGCGTTCGGCGTGCGTCCCGAGGCCGGCCGCGATGCGCTGCTGCTGGCGGCGCTGGCCGATGGCATGGCCAAGCTGCATGCCAAGGTCGGCACCGACACGCGCAAATGGGAATGGGGCCAGCTGCACCACATCCAGTTCGAACACGAACTGGCCGGCTTCGTCTCGCCCGACCGTGCGCAGGCCTGGAACACCGCGCGCTTTCCGGTCGGCGGCGACAACGAGACGGTGCTGCGCGCGACCTACCGCAGCTCGGACTTCCGCCAGATCAGCGGCGCCTCGTACCGCCAGGTGATCGACGTGTCGAACTGGGACAACTCGGTGGCGCAGAACGTGCCGGGCCAGTCGGCCGATCCGCGCAGCCCGCACTACAAGAACCTGCTCGAGGGCTGGGCCAAGGGGACGTACTTCCCGATGGCGTTCTCGCGCGCCAAGGTCGAGAGCGTGCTGAGCGACAAGGTGACCTTGCGGCCGGCCGCGGCCGCGATGGGCGCGGCGCCGCTGCCTGCCGCCGCGACGGTGCCCTCCCGCCGTGCCGCGCTGAAAGTCCTCGGCGGCGCGGCCCTGGCATCGCCGGCCATCGGGCGGCTGCAGGCCCAGGGCCCGGTGGAACTCACCTTCTTCTACCCGGTGGCGGTGGGCGGCTCGGTCACCAAGACCATCGACCAGCTCGCCAGCGACTTCGAGAAGGAGCACCCCGACATCCGCGTCAAGCCGGTGTACTCGGGCACTTACCAGGAAAGCATCGTCAAGGCGATGACGGCGGTGAAGAGTGGCCAGCCGCCGCACATCGCGGTGCTGCTGTCCACCGACATGTTCTCGCTGATCGACGAGGACGCCATCGTGCCGATCGATGCCATCGCCACGGCGCCGGAGGACAAGAAGTGGCTGGATGGCTTCTACAAGGCCTTCATGATGAACAGCATGACCGAGGGCAAGATCTGGGGCGTGCCGTTCCAGCGCTCGACCATCGTGCTCTACTGGAACAAGAACCTCTTCAAGGAGGCCGGCCTCGATCCGGAGAAGGGCCCGCAGACCTGGGCCGAGATGGTCGATTTCGCGAAGAAGCTCACCAAGACCGATGCCAACGGCAACGTCGCCCAGTGGGGCGTCAAGATCCCCTCGAGCGGCTTCCCGTACTGGCTGTTCCAGGGGCTGACCACCCCCAATGACACGATCCTGATGAACGAAGCCGGCAACGAGACGTATTTCGACAAGCCGGGTTCGGTCGAGGCGCTGCAGTACTGGGTCGACCTCTCGGCCAAGCACAAGGTGATGCCGGGCGGTGTCATCGAATGGGGGACGACGCCAAAGGACTTCCTCGAGCAGAAGGCGGCGATGATCTGGACCACCACCGGCAACCTGACCAACATCCGCACCAACGCCAGCTTCCCGTTCGGCGTCGCGATGCTCCCGGCCAACAAGCGGCGCGGCAGCCCCACCGGCGGGGGCAACTTCTACGTCTTCAAGAAGACGACCCCGGCGGAGCAGAAGGCTTCCCTGCAGTTCATGAAGTGGCTCACCAGCCCCGAGCGCGCCGCCCAGTGGAGCATTGCCACCGGCTACGTGGCGGTGCGTCCGGATGCCTGGGAAACGCAGGTGATGAAGGACTACGTCAAGGAAGTGCCGGCTGCCGTGGTCGCTCGCGACCAGCTCGAGCATTCCGTGGCGGAGCTCTCGACCCACGACAACCAGCGCGTGACCAAGGCGCTCAACGACGGCTTGCAGGCGGCGCTGACCGGCGCCAAGCAGCCGGGCCCTGCGCTCACCGAGGCCCAGCGCGAGGCCAGCCGCATCCTGCGCAGCTACAAGCGCTGAACGGGAGCCTGCGCAGCCGGATGAGGGCAGCCGACCGATGACCCGTGTCTTCTCGAGAGGGCCGTCGCAGTCAGTCATCGGCTGGCTGCTCTTGCTGCCGGCGATGGTGCTGCTCGTCGGCTTCACCCACTATCCGGCCATCGCGACTACCTGGCACAGCTTCTTCTCCACTCCCAAGGGCAGCCGCCCGCCGGTCTTCGTCGGCCTGGAGAACTACCAGTTGATGGTGGAGGATCCGGTCTTCTGGCAGTCGCTGGTCAACAACCTGTGGTTCGCGCTCGGCACCATCCCGCTGTCGATCGCCTTGGCGATCGTGATGGCGCTGTGGGTCAACCGACGCATCGCCGGCCGCGGTTTCCTGCGGCTCGCCTACTTCACGCCCACGGTGCTGCCGATGATCGCGGTGGCGAACATCTGGCTGTTCTTCTACACGCCGCAGTACGGCTTGCTCGACCAGCTCACCAACCTCGTCGGACTGCCGGGCCGTAACTGGCTCGGCAATCCGGATACGGTCCTCGGCGCGCTGATCGTGGTCGCGATCTGGAAGGAAGCGGGTTTCTTCATGATCTTCTACCTGGCTGCCCTGCAGCAGATCTCGCCGACGCTGGCCGAGGCGGCGGCGCTTGAGGGCGCGTCGCGCTGGCAATACTTCTGGCGGGTGCTGTTCCCGCTTCTGATGCCGACCACGATCTTCGTGCTCATCAACGCGCTGATCAATTCCTTCCGGCTCGTCGATCACATCATCGTCATGACCCGCGGCGGACCCAACAACGCCAGCTCGCTGCTGCTGTACTACATCTACCAGGTCGGCTTCAGCTTCTGGGATTCCGCCTATGCGGCGGCCATCACCGTCGTGCTCCTGCTGATCCTGGCGATCACCGCCTTCGTCAAGTTCCGCTTCCTCGACCGCCGGACCCACTACCAGTGACGCCGCAATCCCCGCCCGTGATGAAGCCGTCGGCCGCCAGCCATCTGCTCGAGACCGTCGGCGCCTGGCTGCTCGCGCTGCTGTGGCTGCTGCCGCTCGCGTACGCCGTCTGGACGGCGTTCCATCCAGCCGAGTATTCCACCCGCTTCGAGCTGACCGCGCCGCTGACGCTGGACAATTTCGTCAACGCCTGGCAGGCGGCGCCGTTCGCGCGCTACTTCCTCAACACCTGCCTGCTGGTGGTGATGATCCTGGCAGCGCAGATGGTTCTCGGCACGCTTGCCGCCTATGCCTTCGCCCGGTTCACCTTTCCCGGCCGCGACCTGATGTTCTTCCTGGTGCTGCTGCAGCTGATGGTGATGCCGGACGTGCTGATCGTCGAGAACTACCGCACGATGAGCCAGCTGGGGCTGCGCGATACGCTGCTCGCCATCGGCCTGCCGTACTTCGCGTCCGCCTTCGGCATCTTCCTGCTGCGCCAGACCTTCAAGACGGTGCCGATGGAGCTGGACGATGCGGCTCGCGTCGAGGGCGCCAGTGCCTTGCAGGTGCTCCTCAAGGTCTACGTCCCGCTGGCGCGGCCCGTCTATCTCGCCTACGCACTGGTCTCGGTCAGCCACCACTGGAACAACTTCCTCTGGCCGCTGATCATCACCATCTCGGTCGAGTCGCGTCCGCTCACGGTGGGGCTGCAGGTCTTCTCATCGACCGACCAGGGGGTGGACTGGTCGATCATCACCGCGGCGACGCTGATGACGTCGGCGCCGCTGTTGGTCGGGTTCCTGCTGTTTCAGCGGCAGTTCGTGCAGTCGTTCATGCGTGCGGGGATCAGATGAGATCCCCCCTTGGCGCGCTTCGCGCGCCTACCCCCCTTTGAAGCGCTCCGCGCTTCCAAGGGGGGCGCCGCCAGCGGCCGGGCAAAGCCCGCTCCGCGGCGGCTGCTGGGTGCGGGGCGGTGAGTGGTGCGGAGGGGGAGGCCGGGTTTGGCTGGGTGGCACCCGATGCCGGGGACGAGGGGGGCGCCGGCAGCGGCCGGGCAGAGCCCGATCCTCGGCGGCTGCTGCCTCAGGCGGCGCGCAGGCCGGATTCGGCGCCGGTTTCTTCGGGTGAGCCGCCGAGGTAGGGGGCGAGGCGGTCGCGGACGTAGTGGTCGGGCATGCCGATCAGCACGAAGCGCTCGATCAGTCGCCTGGCCGCCTCGCCGTTGGGATTGGCCAGTGCCTCGCGTACCTGCGCCTTGTCGAGCCGGCCCCAGCGCTCGGTGTAGCCCATCATGTCGGCATCCTCGTAGGCGCCCCAGACGCTGCGGTACATGAACTCGGTGTCGAGCGCATCCGGGTGATTGCCGGTCACGCCGATCACGGTGTTGAGCGCGAGGCGACCGATCCCATGAGGCCACACCCCATCCGGTTCGCCCTCCGCCGACAGCCCCTGCGGGTTGCCACGAAGGTGAGGTACTTCTCCCACGCCAGGTCCTCCAGCGATCCCGGCGCGCGGTGCAGTGGATTGCGCCGCGCCAGGTAGTCCTTCCAGAGCGTCGCGTCGGCGAAATGACGGGTGCGGTCACGCCCGAAGAGATCCCAATACTGCTCCGGCAGCAGCTCACCGCCATGCCGCGGATTGGGCGGCCCGACCGACTTGTTTCCGACGCGGGTGAAGATGGCCGGACGACCCGGGGCGATGCGGTCCACCTCGCCCAGCAGCTGCGGCTTGTCGGGCAGATACATGAAAGCGTCGGAGCACAGCGCACCCGAGAAGCTGTCATCCGCGAATGGCAGCGGCGCCGAGGCATCGCAGCAGACGAAGCGGGCATCCGGTGCGACGCAGCGGCGCGCACCCCAGAGCTGGTAGAAATTGAAGTCGATGCCGATTGTCGGGGTGCTGCGCCGGCGACGCGTCAGGTAGTGCTCGATGTGGCCATAGCCGCAGGCAATGTCCAGCACCGGCTGGTCGCTGGCCGGCAACCGCTGCACCAGCGCCATCGCCGAGAGATAGCGCGGCATCACGAAGCGGTTCAGGAAGTACTCCGCGAGATAGGTGTTGTTGCCGGAGCGCCTCGAATAGAAGAACTCGAACACGTCCTGCGCCAGCAGGCCGCCCTGGTCGCGCTCGAGCAGCTTGCGCAGGCCGCTGCGAGTCTGGGCGAGCCCGGCTCGCCGGCCGAGCGCATCGGGCCACAGATGTCGCCGGCTGAGCCGTCCCTGCAGCGGATAGCGGCGCGGAAAGGCAAGGCAGTCGATCAGCACTTCGGTGGTGGCGCCCCGCTCGATGGAGGCCACCAGCTCGGCCGAGGTGGGCCCGGAATGGATCATCCCGTCGTTCCAGTGCGAAACGATGCCGACGGGTCCCTTCATCAGCACCGGCACGTCGTCGATCACCGGATAGCGGCTGCACGTGCACTGGAGCACGCCGTAGCGGCCGCTCCCGGCATCCGATGATGCCGCCCTCGCGGTCACCGGCGTGAACGAGAACCCTTCCCTGCAGCCGGGACAGCGCAGGAGGGAGACGAACCAATCGAAGCTTCTCATGACGGACCTTGTGGAGGCGGCCAGGCACGCCCGGCACCTGCCGTCGCGTCAACCTTCCAAAACCCTGCCGCCGTCCAAGACTCTGCCACAACCGCAGGCTCGCCGACGGCGGCAGACGCCGTGAAAAAGTGTTACGTCCGGCGCGTCGAATCGGCTGCAGCGAGCAAGCGCCGCTCCCAGGGATCGCGCAGGTAGACCTGCGGAACCCCGATCAGGACAAACCGCTCGATCAATTCGCTGGCGGCCGCGCCGGCGGGATCGGCCAGCGCCTCGCGCAATTGGGCCTTGCCGATCGTCGCCCAGCGCTGGGTGTAGCTCATCATGTCGGCGTCCTCGTAGGCTCCCCAGGCGGTGCGATACATGAACTCGATGTCGATGGCTTCGGGCCGGTCGGCGACGACGCGCAGGACCGGATTGAGGGCCAGCCTACCGATGCCATGGCACCAGACGCCTTCGGCTTCGCCCTGCTGCGACAGCGCCTGCGGATGCCTCACGAAGCTGAGGTACTTCTCCCAGCGCAGGTCCTCCAGCGGCGCCGGCCCGCGCTCGAGCGGGTTACGCCGCATGAGGTAGTCCTTCCACAGCCCGTCGTCGGCGAAGTAACGGGTCTGTTCGCGCCCGAACAGATCCCAGTACTCCTCCGGCCGCATCTCGCCGCCCTGCGGTGGATTGGGCGGGCTGACGCCCTTGTTGCCGACCCGCGCATAAATTGCCGGACGGCCGGGCGCAACCCGTTCGACCTCCGACACCAGCAGCGGCTTCTCCGGCAGCAGCATGAATGCGTCCGAGCAGATGGAGCCGGAGAAGCTGTCGGACCTGAAGGGCAGCGGGATGCTGGCGTCGCAGCAGGCGAACCAGGCCTGCGGCGCGACCCAGCGTCGCGCGCCCCAGACCTGGTAGAAGTTGAAATCGATGCCGATCGCCGGCGTGCGGCGCGAGCGCTGCGTCAGGTAGTGCTCGAAATGACCGTAGCCGCAGGCGATGTCGAGCACCGGCCGGTCGCTCGCCTCCAGCCGCTGCACCAGCGCCATCGCCGACAGATAGCGAGGCATCACGAAGCGGTTGAGGAAATATTCCGCCAGGTAAGGGTTGTTGCCCGAGCGCCGGGAATAGAAGAAGTCGAAGACGTCCTGTGCCACCACCGGCCCTGCCGCGCCATCGATGAGGCGACGCAGTCCGGCCCGGGTCTGTGCGAGCCCCGCGCGCTCGCCCAGCGCCGCCGGCCAGAGGTGCGCGCGGCCCAGCCGGCCCTGCAGCGGATAGCGGCGCGGGAACACCTGGCAATCGAGCAGCGACTCGGTGGTGGCGCCGGCCTCGAGCGCGGCGACGAGCGCCTGCGCAGTCGGTCCGACATGGATCGCCCCATCGTTCCAGTGCGAAATGATGCCGATGGGGCCGCGCATCAGCACCGGCACGTCGTCGATCAGCGGATAGCGGCTGCAGCGGCAGCTCAGGATGCCGTATCGACCCTGGTCGGGTGGGACGTGCGTTGGCTTGAACGACAGGCTGCCGCTGCACAGCGGACACTGCAGCAGCGACAGGAAGCCATCGAAGTCGATCATGGTACGTGTCCGTTGCGGGTCGCTGGCATTCGATTGCCTCCGGCCGGGCGTCGAAGCGCCGGCCGTCAGGCCGCCTGCAGGCCGCGCTGCAGGTCGAGGCAGACGTCTCGCGGCGACTCCAGGCCCACCGCGATGCGCAGCAGGCCTTCCGTAATACCGGCTGCTTCGCGCACCGCCGGCGCCATGCGGCCATGCGTGGTGCTCGCCGGATGGGTGATGGTGGTCTTCACGTCGCCGAGGTTGGCGGTAATGGACAGCAGCCGGCAGTTGTCCACGACCTTCCAGGCATTGGCCCTGGCCTCATCGCGATCCGCGCCCTTCACCTCGAAGCACAGCACGGGTCCGGCCGCTGCTTGCTGGCGCCTGGCGATGTCGTGCTGCGGATGGCTCTCGAGCCCGGGGTACAGCACGCGCTGCACCTGCGGCTGCCGCTCCAGCCAACGTGCCACCTCGAGTGCATTGGCCGACTGCTGGCGCATGCGCAGCGGCAGCGTTTCCAGGCCCTTGGCGAGCACCCAGGCATTGAAGGCCGACATGGTCGGCCCGCCGAAGCGCAGCACCGGCTCGAGCTTCTCCTTCACGTAGTCCTTGCGCCCGAGGACCGCGCCCCCGAGCACCCGGCCCTGGCCGTCGAGGTACTTGGTGGCCGAATGGACGATGATGTCGGCGCCCAGCTCCAGCGGCCGCTGCAGCACCGGGGTGCAGAAGCAGTTGTCGACCACCAGCTGCACCCCGCGCCGCCGCGCGCGCGCGGCGA
>JAEZBO010000147.1 GCA_023427085.1 Pseudomonadota bacterium | reverse complement strand
GATCAGGCCCGCGACGGCGATGCCGGCGCGCCCGCGGGTGCCGCGGCGTCCGAGACCGGCGCCGCCGCCGGCCACCGTTGCGGCTTCGTGGCCGTCGTGGGTCGCCCCAACGTCGGCAAGTCCACGCTCACCAACGCGCTGATCGGCACCAAGATCTCGATCGTGTCGCGCAAGGCGCAGACCACCCGCCACCGTATCCAGGGCGTGCTGACACGCGAGCACGAGCAGTTCGTGTTCGTCGACACGCCGGGCTTCCAGACCCGCCACGGCGGCGCGATGAACCGCATGATGAATCGCGTCGTCACGCAGGCGCTGGCCAACGTCGACGTCACGGTGCTGGTGGTCGAGGCCGGCAAGTGGTCCGAAGGCGACGCCAAGCTGGTGCCGCTGCTGCCGCCCGGCAGCCAGGTGATCCTGGTCGTCAACAAGGTCGACCTGCTCAAGCATCGCGATGACCTGTTCCCGTTCGTGGCCAAGCTGGCCGCGCAGCACCCGTTCGCCGCGGTGGTGCCGGTCAGCGCCACCAAGGGCAAGCAGCTCGACATCCTGCTCGACGAGATCGCGCGGCGGCTGCCCGAAGGCGAGCCGATGTTCGAAGCCGACACGCTGACCGACCGGCCGATGCGTTTCATCGCCGCCGAGCTGATCCGCGAAAAGATCTTCCGCCTGGTCGGTGACGAACTGCCTTATGGCAGCACGGTGGTGATCGAGCAATGGGAAGAGCACGAGCGTGGCGCGCGCATCGCCGCCTGCGTGGTGGTCGAGCGCGAAAGCCATCGGCCCATCCTGTTGGGCACGGGTGGCGAACACATGAAGCGCATCGCCTCCGAAGCGCGCCAGGACATCGCCAAGCTGCTCGACAAGCCGGTGCACCTCGAGGTCTACATCAAGGTGCGCAAGGGCTGGTCCGAGCGCGAGAGTGCGCTGCGCGACCTGGGATATGAGTAGACGCCTGGCACGCGTGCTGGATGCACGCGGCTATGTGTTGCACACCACCGCCTGGCGCGAGACCTCGCTGGTCGCCCAGGTCTTCACCCGCGAACATGGCTGCCTGGCGCTGGTCGCCAAGGGCGCCAAGCGCCCGTATTCGGTGCTCAGGCCGGCCTTGTCGGCGTTCCAGCCGCTGCATCTGTCCTGGAGCGGCAGCGGCGAGGTCAAGACCATGACGCGCGCCGAAAGCGCCGGCATCCACCGCCTGATCGGCGCGCCGCTGATGTCGGCCTGGTACATGAACGAACTGCTGCTGCGGCTGCTGGCGCGCGAGGACGCGCATCCGCTGCTGTACGACGCCTATGTCGAAGCGCTGGCGCAATTGGCGGGTGGTCAGCGAGCGGCCTCGGCGCTGCGGCGTTTCGAGTGGATCCTGCTGCGCGAGACCGGCTACGGCGTCGACGAACAGGAGCCCGACTTCGCCGATCCGCAAGCCGAGCCGGCATTGCGCGCGGGCCTGCGCGAGCGCCTGTCCGAGCATCTGGCCGGCCGGCCGCTGTCCACGCGCCGGGTGCTGCTGGACCTGCAGCGGCTCTAGCGACGCATAAAAAAACCGAGGCCGCGGCCTCGGTTTTTTTTGCGCCTGGCGTCCCGGGGAGGGCGCCAGGGTGACGGTGGGTGGCGCCTATTCGCGGTCACCGCCGAAGATGCCCAGCAGCATCAGCAGGTTGGCGAAGACGTTGTAGACGTCCAGGTAGATCGCCAGCGCGGCCGACACGTAGTTGGTCTCGCCGCCGTTCATGACGCGCTGCAGATCGACCAGCATGAAGGCCGAGAAGATACCGATGGCCAGCACCGAGATCGTGATCATCAGCGCCGGAATCTGCAGGAAGATGTTGGCCAGCGCCGCCAGCAGGATCACGACCGCGCCGACGAACAGGAATTTCTGCATGCCGGACAGGTCACGCTTGATGGTCGAGGCCAGCATCGCCATGCTGGCGAACACCGCGGCGGTGCCGCCGAAGGCCGTCATGACCAGCTGCGGACCGTTGCTCATGCCCAGCACGAAGCCGAGCAGGCGCGACAGCATGATGCCCATGAAGAACGTGAAGGCCAGCAGCAGGGCCACGCCCAGCGAGCTGTTCTTGTTGCGTTCGATCAGGAACATCAGGCCGAAGGCACCGACCAGGAACAGGATGGTCGTGACGCCAGGGCTGGTCGCCATCACCTGGTTCAGGCCCGAATACAGGCCCAGTGCGGCGCCCAGCACGGTCGGCACCAGCGACAGCGCGAGCAGCCAGTAGGTGTTGCGCAACACACGGTTGCGTGCGACTTCGCCCGGTGCGCCGGCATACGGTCCGGTACGGGACAAAGGCGATTGACGGAAATCGTTCATGGTGGGCTCCTGAAAGCACGGATGAAAGGCCGGAGCAAAGCTTGCTCGCGACGGTTCACCGCTATACGACCATAAGAATAACTGACAGTTCCCTGAAAAACCAGTTGACCACAGTGGCGCCGGCACGCAGCCGGCGCCGGCCGTCAGCCGTGCGGCTTGCCGCCGAAGCGCGGCTCGCCACGATCATCCGACCACGGCGCGCCGCCGGGCGGGCGGGCACCGCCTTCATCCGCCTGGGCGTCGGCGTAACGGTCGATCGCGGCCGCCACCAGTGCCGGCAGCTCGCGTTCGAGGCGGCGGCGGATGCTGTCCAATGCGGATTCGACGGCCGGCCGCAGTGCGCGTTCGAGCTCCTGCTGGACCTGGGCGCGCCAGGGCGGTGTGTCGTCGTCCTGCGCGGCCGTCGTAAGCGGGTCGGGCTCGTGGCGAGCGCTGGACGATGCCGGGATCGCCGCCCGCGCCGTGGCGGCCGTGGCGGCCGTGGCGGTCGCGGCAGCGGTCATGGCGACTGCGGCCCGCGCGCCGTCGGCCGTCGCTACCCTGGCCGTCAGGGCATCGGCCGGCGAGACCCCGGCCGTCGCGGCATCGGCCGGCGAAATCCCCATCGTCGCGCCCGCGGCGGCATTGGCCGTCGAAACGCCGACCGCCGCGGTGTCGGAGACCCCAGCCGGGGCGGCTCCACCTGCCGCCGCGTCGGGACCGGCGGGGTCGACGGAATCAGCGGGGGCGACGGGATCAGCGAAGTCGACGGGATCAGCGAAGTCGGCCCCCGGCGCGTGGTCGGCGTGGCCCTCGCCATCGGCATCCCAGGCTGGCGGCGCGCGCCCGTCTAGCGCCCGCGGTGCCTCGATGGGCCGGACCGGCGGCGGCGCGAACTCGTTCGTGAACGACAACGCCACCGCGGCGAATTCGGCGAAGGGATCGTCGTCGTCACGCGCGGCGGCTTGCGCGAACGGCGAAGCCGGCGACTCGTCGCGCCACGGCTGACGGCTGCCCGGCTGCGCGGCGAAAGGACTGTCGGGCTGGACTGCCGCGGCGGGCGGCGGCGCGAGCAGCGAGGCGAACAGCTGCCGGGTCGGCGTATTGGAAGCCTGCGCCGGCGCGACCACCGGCGGGATGTTGGCCGGCTCTATCCGCGTCGGCAGGGCCAGCACCGACTTGGGCGGCGAGCGCTCGGGTGCCGCGGCCGGCTCGTGCACGGCAGTGTCACGCCGATCCGGGTCGACACCAGCGCCGGTGTCGCTGCCGGCGCCAGTGGAGGGGGGCGTCGCAGGGGTGGCGGGCCAGGCGTGAGGCGCCTCATCATCGCCATCGTCGGGCCAGACCTCGGCTTGAATCGACACCGGTGGGATGATCGACGCGGCCGGCAGCCCGGAGGCCGAATACGACGACGCGCTGGTCGGCGACCACGCGGCCGATGGGTAGGACGAGGACTCGACCCCTGCCGCGGACGAGCCGCCGCCGACGCGGCCGGTCAGTGTGGGGAAGTCGTCGACCTGCTCGCTCAAGGTCGGGAAGCTGTCGCCGGCCTCGTCGGTCAGCATCGGAAAGTCGTCGTCCGCGGCGGCGGCAGGAGCATCGATCCGGGCGTCCAAGGTCGGGAAGTCGTCGTCGGCCTGGCCACCCGACGCAGCAGGCCCGCTGCGGTAAGGCGCCGCGCCAGCGCGCTCCTCGCCCGCCGCCACGCCATCGGGCGAGGCCGCCGGATCGGCCGCGGTGCCGGGTTCGGCCCGCTGGGTCAGCGTCGGGATGCCGGGATCATTGCGCAGGTCGCTCATCAGTTTGCTCCTCGAGCCGCGGCACGGGTCGGCGCGCGCGCTCAGCGTTTCAGGTCGTGCGCGTGCAGTTCATGCCCGGCTGCCTGGTAGGCGCGCCCGCGCGGGCGGGGGCGCGGGGGGTGGGGCGGGGG
>JAEZBO010000112.1 GCA_023427085.1 Pseudomonadota bacterium | reverse complement strand
GAGTTCGGCCGCCTGGCCCAGCGGCCGCGCCATCCAGCCGCGCAGCACCAGCACCGCGACAGCATCTGGCTTCGCCACGCCGGGCGTCGCCACGCCAGCCGCCGGCACATCGGCCGCCGGCTCACCGCCGAACACCAGCGGCGTCGCCAGCCACAGGCCGGGCTTGCCATCCAGGTTGCGATTGTCGATCAGCACGGTCAGGTCGTGGCGCCACACGCCACGAGCCTGTGCCGCACGCCACGGCTGCAGGCTGGCCGGCGCGACGGCCGGCGTCAGCGCCAGCGGCGCCTGCTGGCGGCCCGCCTCGATGGCCTGCGCGATGCCGCGCCGTTCGGCGGCGCGATCGAGCTGCCAGCGTCCCAGCGACAGGCAGACCGCCGCGACGACGGCCAGCAACAGCAAGGCGGCCAGCGTGCGGCGCTTCATCGTTGCGGCGGCGCCGGGTCGGCGGCGCACAAAGCGCGCGGCGCGGCGGGCGAAAGACGTATCATGCCAACATCAATCTCATAAAAATCGGGCCCCGCCCGGTGCGAACCGCCCGGCATCCGGCGCCGCCACGGCGCCCTGCCGCCTGGTTCGCCCCGCCGTCCGGGCCCCGGAGACTTCCATGGGTTACATCGTCATCGTGGCATTCGTCGGTATCCTGGCCAGCCTGGCCATGGCCGGTGTCTATCTGATGCGGGACAAGGGCGGCACCAACCGCACGGTCAATGCGCTGACGTGGCGCATCGGCCTGTCCATCGTACTGTTTCTGTTCGTGCTGGTGGCCAACCAGCTGGGCTGGATCCGCAGCACCGGTTTCTGATCCGGCGCCCGGCCGATCGGCCCGCGGCAAGGTCCAAAAACACGGGGCCGGCAGCGCCGGCCCCTGCGCGCGCCGGGCCGTCCAGGCCCCGACGCCATGTCTGACCGGCCGCGTCAGAACCAGTAGATGAACAGGTACAGGCCGAGCCAGACCACGTCCACGAAGTGCCAGTACCAGGCCGCGCCCTCGAAACCGAAGTGCTGCGTCGCGGTGAAATGGCCGCGGATCAGGCGCACCAGGATGACCATCAGCATGGTCGCGCCCATCAGCACGTGGAAACCGTGGAAGCCGGTCAGCATGTAGAACAGCGAACCGAAGGCGCCCGAGTTGAACTTCAAGTTCAGGTCGGCATAGGCGTGGATGTATTCGTAGGTCTGCACGCCGACGAAGATGAAGCCCAGCAGCACCGTGGCGGCCAGCCAGAAGATCGCCTTGCCGCGGTGATCCTCGCGCACCGCATGGTGCGAGATCGTCAGCGTCAGGCCCGAGGTCAGCAGCAGCGCGGTGTTGATGGTCGGCAGCCAGAAGGGGCCGACGGTCTGGAACTGCTCGACGATGCCGGCCGGACCGAGGTTGGGCCACACCGCATTGAAGTCCGGCCACAGGAACAGCTTGTGGTCCAGGTCACCGAGCCACGGCGTGGTGACGGTGCGCACGTACCACAGCGCGCCGAAGAAGCCGGCGAAGAACATCACCTCCGAGAAGATGAACCAGCTCATGCTCCAGCGGTAGGACACGTCCACCCGGCGGCTGTTGAGCCCGCCTTCGGACTCGCGGATGGCGTCGGCGAACCAGACCCAGATCGACGCGATCAGGCCGGCCAGCCCGATCAGGACCACCCATTTGCCGAACGCCACGCCATTGACCCAGGCAGCGGCGCCCAGGCCCAGCGCGAACAGCGCGACCGCGGTGCGCGCGGGATGCGCGGACAGGCCGGGCACGTAGTAGTAAGGGGCCTCTTTGACCGAGTGACTGGCACTCATGGTGATCTCCCTATGAGGATTCTTATGGTGGATTATCGGGTGTTGCGTGTTCTTGTGTTGCTCAACTCAGGCTGGCGACCGCCCAGCGCACGATAAAAACCAGCGCGCTGACGAACAGCACCGCGGCCAGCAGGCCGGCAATGATCAGGTGCACCGGGTTGAGCTTGGCGATGTCTTCGTCATAGCCCGCCCCCTTGCGCACCCCGAACATGGCCCACAGCACCGCCTTCAGTGTCTGCAGAAAATTCAGCCGACGCTTGGTCGTGGCGCGCAGGTCCTCGTCCATCGCCGTTCCTAGTGAACCACCTGGTACTGCTTGTAGATCGACCACGCGAACACCGCCACCACGAAGACCACGATCACCAAGGCGGTGGTGCGATTGCGGCGGCGTTGTTCGGGCGTCTTGTTGCTGCTCATGTTCTGCTGCCTGCGGCGTTACTTGACCTCGGGCGGCGTCTCGAAGGTGTGGTGCGGCGCCGGCGAGGGCACCGTCCACTCCAGGCCTTCGGCGCCTTCCCAGGGTTTGGCTTCGGCGATCGCGCCATGGCCGCGATAGCACTTGATGATGATGTACAGCAGCAGCAGTTGCGAGAAGCCGAACCAGAACGCGCCGATGGTGGCGATCTGGTGGAAGTCGGTGAACTGCGCGGCGTAGTCGGCGTAGCGGCGCGGCATGCCGGCCAGGCCCAGGAAGTGCATCGGGAAGAAGGTGACGTTGAACGAGATCATCGTCGACCAGAAGTGGATCTTGCCCAGCCGCTCGTCGTACATGCGGCCGGTCCACTTGGGCAGCCAGTAATAGGTGCCGGCGAACAGCGCGAACAGCGAACCGGCCACCAGCACGTAGTGGAAGTGGGCCACCACGTAGTAGGTGTCGTGCACCTGGATGTCGATCGGCGCGACCGACAGGATCAGGCCGGTGAAGCCGCCCAGCGTGAACACGAAGATGAAGCCCACCGAGAACAGCATCGGCGTCTCGAAGGTCATCGAGCCGCGCCACATCGTCGCCACCCAGTTGAACACCTTCACGCCGGTCGGGATCGAGATCAGCATCGTCGCGTACATGAAGTACAGCTGCCCGGTCACCGGCATGCCGGTGGTGAACATGTGGTGGGCCCAGACGATGAAGGACAGGATCGCGATCGAGGCGGTCGCGTACACCATCGAGGCATAACCGAACAGGCGCTTGCGGGCAAAGGCCGGCACGATCGCCGACACGATGCCGAAGGCCGGCAGGATCATGATGTAGACCTCGGGGTGGCCGAAGAACCAGAACACGTGCTGGTACAGCACCGGGTCGCCGCCGGCGGCGGCGTTGAAGAAGCCGGTGCCGAAGTGGCGGTCGGTCAGCACCATGGTGATCGCGGCGGCCAGCACCGGCATCACGGCGATCAGCAGGTAGGCGGTGATCAGCCAGGTCCAGCAGAACAGCGGCATCTTCATCAGCGTCATGCCGGGCGCGCGCATGTTCAGGATCGTCACGACGATGTTGATCGCGCCCATGATCGAGGACGCGCCCATGATGTGCATCGCGAAGATGGCCAGGTCCATGCCCGGGCCCATCTGCACCGACAGCGGCGCGTACAGCGTCCAGCCCGCGGCGGTGGCGCCACCGGGCACGAAGAACGAGGCCGTCAGCATCAGGCCGGCGACCGGCAGCAGCCAGAAGCTGAAGTTGTTCATGCGCGCGAAGGCCATGTCCGACGCGCCGATCTGCAGCGGGATCATCCAGTTGGCGAAGCCGACGAAGGCCGGCATGATCGCGCCGAACACCATGATCAGGCCGTGCATCGTGGTGAACTGGTTGAACAGCTCGGGGCGGAAGAATTGCAGGCCGGGCTCGAACAGTTCGGTGCGCAGCAGCAGGGCCAGCGAACCGCCCTCCAGCAGCATGACGAACGCGAAGATCAGGTACATCGTGCCGATGTCCTTGTGGTTCGTCGCGAACAACCAGCGGCGCCAGCCATGCGGCATGTGGTGATCGTGGTCGTCGTGTTCGTGACCATGGCCGTGGGCGGCCGGGGCGTGGTCTGCGGTGACGCTGCTCATGAGGACTCCTTCCTGCTGAGCGCCAGCCCCGTCGCGGCGGGACTGGCGAAATCTTGTCGAATGTTTCTTCTAGCTTTTAAGACCAGCGTGCCCGTCAGCGGGCGGCGGCCACGTCGGCAGGTGTCACGAGCGCTTCCTCGACCTGGCCGGCATTGCCCCACGAATTACGCGTGTAGGTGATGACCGCGGCGACTTCGACGTCGTTGAGCTGGCCGCCGAAGGCCGCCATCGCCGTGCCCGGCTTGCCGTTGAGCACCACCTTGATCTGCTCGGCCTTGGGTCCCTTCACGACAGGGTCGCCATCGAGCGGCGGGAAGTTGCCCGGTACGCCCTGGCCATTGGCCTGGTGACAGGCGACGCAGTTGGCGGTGTAGACCTGCTGGCCGCGGGCCACCAGTTCTTCCTGGGTCCATTCCTTGTTGGGATCGTCGGCGGCCTCGGCCAGCTTTTTCTGCTCGCCCTGGGCCCATGCGGCGTAGTCCTCTTCGGACACGACCTTGACCACGATCGGCATGAAGGCGTGATCCTTGCCGCACAGTTCGGCGCACTGGCCGCGGAACTCGCCGACTTCTTCGGCGCGGAACCACGCATCGCGCAGGAAGCCGGGGATGGCGTCCTGCTTGACGCCGAAGTGCGGGATCATCCACGAGTGGATCACGTCGGCGGCGGTGACGACCACGCGCACCTTCTTGCCGACCGGCACCACCATCGGGTTGTCGACTTCCATCAGGTAGAACTCGCCCTTGGGCTCGCGGCCCAGGATCTGCGCCTGCGGCGTGGCCAGGTTCGACAGGAACGAGACACCGGCGGCCTCGCCGTCCATGTATTCGTAGCCCCACTTCCATTGGTAGCCGGTGACCTTGATGGTCACGTCGGCGCTGGAGGTGTCCTTCATCGCCACGACCGTACGGGTGGCGGGCAGCGCCATCGCGATCACGATCAGGAAGGGGATCACCGTCCAGGCGACTTCGACGCCGACGTGCTCGTGGAAGGTGGCCGGCTTGGCGCCGCGCGACTTACGGTGCGCCCAGATCGAGTAGAACATCACCCCGAACACGCCGACGAAGATCACCAGACAGATGATCAGCATCATCCAGTGCAGCCATGCCACATCGCGTGCGATCTGCGTGACGCCTTCGTGCAGGTTGAGCTGATTGACTCTGGGGCCGCCAGGCATGTCTTTCACCTGTGCCGCCGCCATGCCGCCAACCAGCGTTGCACAGGCGCCCAGCAGTATCCCTCTCCACTTCATCATGCTGACCTCGAATCTCGGCGCTTGCAGGGGCGACCGATCGGCTGATGCCGATCCGGGTTTGTCTCTCTGGTGCGCGATTAATTATTGAAATAAGGGCAAGCCACGCAAAAGAAGGCGAACGGCCAAGCGCGGTTGCACACGAACCACTTTGTAAACTGCGGGATTATAACGAACTCAGGCGCAGGCCGGGCCTTGGGGATGTCCACGAGGCCAGACCTGCTTACATGCGGACGCGCTTGGCGGTCAGCGGGCGCTCTACAATCGCCGCCTATGTCAGCGCACCATCTCCCCGCCTCGCCGGCGGAACTGAACGATCTCTACACCCGGCTACGCCAGGCCGCCGACGAGCCGCCGCACGAGGGCTCGTTGCCGCTATGGGTGGCGCGACACCGTTGCGGCTGGATCACGCCGCCGGCCTGTGCCGCGCTGCGGCCGATGGCGGGCGTGCGCCACCTCGACGACCGCGTCGAACTCGGCCACGCGCTGGCGCCCGGCGCGGCGCTGAACGCCGTCCTGGCCGAGGCGGCCGAGCACCTGCGGGTCGCCGACTGCGTGCGCGGCTGGCGCAACGAACTGCTCGACATCCTGCCAGTCGATGGCACGCCCAGCATCGGCGCGATCGAACGCGCCGCGGTGCGGCCGCTGGGCCTGCTGACCCGCGCCGTGCACCTGAACGCCTGGACCCCCGACGGCCGCATGTGGATCGCCCGGCGCTCGCTCAGCAAGACCAGCGATCCCGGCCTATGGGACACGCTGGTCGGCGGGCTGGCCAGCAGCGGCGAAGCGCTCGACCTGTCGCTGCTGCGCGAATGCGACGAAGAAGCCGGGCTGGCGCCGGCCGACCTGCTCGGCCGCACGCCGCTGCGCACCATCTGCCGCATGCACCGGCGCCTGCCCGAAGGCCTGCAGATCGAAGACCTGCTGACCAGCACCGTGGTGCTGGCGCTGTCGGTCGCGCCGTGCAACCGCGACGGCGAGGTCATGGAGATCCGCCACGAGTCGGTCGATACCGTGTTCGAGATGATGCAGGCCGGCCTGTTCACCGAAGAGGCCATGCTGGTGATCGTCGAGGACATGCTGTTTCGCTGCAAGGAACCGGCCTGAAACGCCCCGGCCGCGCCACGCTGCAGGACGTGGCCCGGCTTGCCGGGATCAGCGCCATGAGCGCCTCGCGGGCGCTGAATGCGCCGGCCAAGGTCAGTGAGGCCTTGCGCGGACGCGTGCTGGCCGCCTGCGCGCAGCTCGGCTACGTCCCCAACCGCGCCGCCAGCACGCTGGCCTCGTCGCGCTCGCGGCTGGTGCTGACCGTCCTGCCGGCCGACGACGACCCGGCGCTGCCGGCGCTGCGCAGTTCGCTGGAAAACACCCTGGCCGCGCTGGGTTACGCCAGCGTGCCGGTGCGGCTCGAGCGGGCGGCGGCGACCGCCGCCACGCCAGTCGCGGGCATTGCGGCCGCGTCCGCTGCGATCCCGGACAGCGCCGAGGCAGGCGCCAGCGCCGCGCTGCAACCCTGGCTGGCCTACGGTCCCGAGGCCATCATCTTTGCCGGCATCGAGCCCGACCCCGATCTGCTGCCGCTGTTGCAGCGGCTCGACCTGCCGTGGACCCAGGCCTGCGCCGCCAGCCACGCGCAGGGCCGCCCGGGCGCGGGCGCGCTGGCGCGGGCCG
>JAEZBO010000020.1 GCA_023427085.1 Pseudomonadota bacterium | reverse complement strand
TCGGAAGCCATCACTGCACTACCCTTTCGGCCCCGCCGCCTGCATCTGATTTATGACAATTCAGTTGCGTGAGCAGCGAAGGGGGCGAACTATAGCACGGCTTTTTTGGGGCGTGCAAGTCGACTGGAAAAAAAGACGATTTATTTGGAGAATCCTCTATCGGCAGCCCAGGTAACTCGTTGGCAAAGCGGGGCGCCTTCTCATTACGGTGCACTCCGGCAGGGCCCTGAAACGCCGTGGCTTCACGCGGGCGGCCAGCCCTTTATGAGAAGAGGCTCTTCCCCTATACGGCCAGCCTTTATAAGAAGGGGGACCCTCCCCTATATCCCTCCCCTATATATAAGGCAGCACACCCCTGCGCTTCGCCGGCCATCGCGCGGGTCGGTAGAAACCCAGATGGACCGCCATAGCCATCCCCCGATGGAGCAGGACCTCAAACGGTGTCATGATTCAGCCATCGGGCCCAGGCTGACCGGCCGCCCTCACGCATCATGCAGCACACCATGGCAGAAGACATCCTGATCAACGTCACGCCCTTCGAGACTCGCGTCGCGGTCATCGAGCAGGGCTCCGTGCAAGAACTGCACGTCGAACGCACCGTCCAGCGCGGCCATGTGGGCAACATTCATCTGGGCCGGGTGGTCCGGGTGCTGCCCGGCATGCAAAGCGCCTTCATCGACATCGGGCTGGAACGCGCCGCGTTCATGCATATCGCCGACCTGCGCGAGAACCGCAGCGAGCGCTCGCACGGCGGCACGACCACGCCGATCGAGAAGCTGCTGTTCGAAGGCCAGACCTTGATGGTCCAGGTGATCAAGGATCCGCTCGGCTCCAAGGGGGCAAGGCTGTCCACTCAGATCAGTATCGCCGGACGCATGCTGGTCCATCTGCCCCATGACCCGCACATCGGCATCTCGCAAAAGATCGACGGCGACACCGAACGCAATCGTCTGCGCGAGACGCTGCAGGCATTGGTGCCGGCCGAGGAAAAAGGCGGATTCATCGTCCGCACCCAGGCCGAAGGCGCTACCGAGGAGGAACTGTCGGCCGATCTCGAATACCTGCGCAAGCTGTGGGCGTCGGTGCAGACGTCGGCCCGCAGCCTACCGGCGCCGTCGGTGCTGCACCGGGACCTGACGCTGGCCCAGCGCGTATTGCGCGACATGGCCGGTCCGCGCACCGGGCAGATCAAGGTCGACTCGCGCACCACCGCCGCCTCGATGATCGAATGGGCCAAGGTCTACACCCCGTCGGTCGCCGAGCGTATCGGCCACTACAGCGGCGAACGACCGCTGTTCGACACCGCCAACGTCGACGAGGAAATCGCCCGCGCGCTGTCGCGCCGGGTCGACCTGAAATCCGGCGGTTATCTGATCATCGACCAGACCGAAGCCTTGACCACGGTCGACGTCAACACCGGCGGATTCGTCGGCGGCCGCAATTTCGACGACACCATCTTCAAGACCAATCTCGAGGCGGCCCAGGCCATCGCCAGGCAGCTGCGGCTGCGCAACCTGGGCGGCATCGTGATCCTGGACTTCATCGACATGGAGGACAGCGCTCACCGCGACACCGTGTTGGCCGAGCTGCGCAAGGCGCTCGCCAACGATCGCACACGCATGACGATCAATGGCTTCACCCAGCTGGGGCTGGTCGAGATGACTCGCAAGCGCACCCGCGATTCACTGGCCCATCAGCTGTGCGAGCCGTGCCCGACCTGCGAAGCGCGCGGCACCGTGCGTACGGCGCGCACTGTCTGCTATGAGATCCTGCGTGAGGTCTTGCGCGAAGCGCGTCAATTCAATCCGCGCGAATTCCGGATCCTGGCGTCGCAGGATGTCGTCGACCTGTTCCTCGAAGAAGAGAGCCAGCATCTGGCGATGCTGGGCGACTTCGTCGGCAAACCGATCTCGCTCGAGGTCGAGGCGTCCTACACCCAGGAAAAGTACGACCTGATCCTGATGTAGCCCGGCTGCCCGGAGGCAAGCCCAAGCGATTGGGCGGTCGGTGGCCCTGTCGCGACTCAGTCTTCGCGAAACTGCATGTTGTACAACGACGAGTACAGGCCGCCGCGTGCCAGCAGATCGGCGTGCCGGCCCTGTTCGACGACCTTGCCGCCATCGAGCACGACGATGATGTCGGCCTTCTGCACCGTCGACAGGCGATGCGCGATCACCAGTGTCGTGCGACCCTGCATCAGGCGCTCGAGCGACGATTGCACCTGCCGCTCGGATTCGTTGTCCAGCGCCGAAGTCGCCTCGTCGAGGATCAGGATCGGCGAATTCTTGATCAGGGCCCGCGCGATGGCCAGCCGCTGGCGTTGCCCGCCAGACAGGCGCGCCGCGTTTTCGCCGACCGGCGTGTACAGCCCCAGCGGCAGCGACTCGACGAACGTCAGCAGATTGGCCGCGGCCAGGGCGTCACGCACCTCTTGTTCACTGGCCTCGTGCAAGGAGCCATAGCCGACGTTGGCAAAGATCGTGTCGTCGAACAGCACGACGTCCTGGCTCACCAGCGACAACTGCGAACGCAGGCTGCGCAGGCTGATGTCGCGGATCTCGTGGCCATCGATCAGAACCTGCCCGTCGGTGGGATCGACGAAGCGCGGGATCATGTTGACCAATGTGGTCTTGCCGCTGCCCGACCGGCCGACCAGCGCAACGGTCTGGCCAGGCTCGACGGTAATCGAGACCGCGTCCAGCGTGTCGCGATCGGCGTCCTCGAAACGATGGCTGACGTCGCGGAACTCGATCTTGCCACGCACCGGCGGCGTCAGCGTCTGCTTGCCCTCATCGGTTTCGGACTTCTCGTCGATCAGCGTGAAGACGCTTTCGGCGGCCACCAGCATCTTCTGCATCTTGCTGGCCACGTTGGTCAGGCGCTTGATCGGATCGAAGATCTGCGCGAGCGCGGCCATGAACGCGGCAAAGCTGCCGACCGTGAGATTGCCCTCGTTGGCCTGGCTCAGCGCGACCGCGATGACGGCCGCGACCGAAATCGAGATGCAGACCTGCGTCAGCGGCGTCATCGCCGCGTCCGCCGTCGCCGAGCGCATCGCGAAGCGACGCAGGCGCGAACTGACATAACCGAAACGCTTGGACTCGTTTTCGTAGCCGTCGAACAGCTTGACCACACGCTGGCCGTCGATGCTCTCGCCGACCACTCGGGTGAGTTCGGCGTTCATATTGACGGTTTCGCGGTTGATGCGGCGCAGGCGCTTGATGAAACTGCGCGCGACCAGCACCGACATCGGCAGCATGACCAGGATGATCAGCGTCAACATCCACGACATGTACAGCAGCACCACGATCAGCGCGATCACGACCAGCGTCTCGCGCACCAGCACGGTGATCACCTCGGTGGCGTAGCCGGTGACGTTGCCGGCGTCGATGGTGAAGCGGTTGAGCAGTCGGCCGGTGTCGCCGCGCTTGAACTCGGCGTCCGGCATGCCCAGCAGCCGCTTGAACATGTCGGCACGCATGCCCAGCAGGACATTGTTGGCCACCCAGGCCAACAGGTAGTCGCTGAAAAAATTACACAGACCGCGCAGGAAGATCAGGCCGACCACCGCCGCCGGGATGGTCCAGACGTAATGCGGCTTGGTGCCGGAAAAGCCCTGGTCCAGCAGCGGCTGCATGATGACGGCCAGCGTGGGCTGGGTGGCCGCGGCCCCCGCCATCAGCAGAATGGCCAGCAGCAGCCCCTTCCAATAATTGCCGACGCGGGAGTAGATACGCCGCCAAAGGTCAAACTTGACGGGTTCCGATCCAACGGAATAACGAGGTGACGCTGCAGACATAAATGCGACTCGAATCCAAGCAATATTGCTTGGGATTGTAACCACAGCCCCCCAACGCGTCCGTGCAGGACCACGAACAGCGGGATTTGTTGTTTATCATCTCGCCGATCCCCACTTCGTGCCCGAGCCGCACCTGCATCGCGTGAACGACGCCCCGCCCCGCCACCTATTCGTGCGCCTGCCCAACTGGATCGGCGACGTCTGCATGAGCCTGCCCAGCCTGAACCTGCTGCTGGCCACCGGCCTGCCTGTCACGGTCTGCGCCCGTCCCTGGGCACGCGGACTGCTGCACGCGCTGCCGCTGGCCGGCATCGTGCCGATGAGCGGACGCTTTGGCGCCGATCGCCGGGCGGTGGCCGACGCGCTGGCGCAGACCGGCGTCGGCGCCAGCCAGGCGGCCGGCCTGCTGCTGCCCGACTCGCTGTCGAGCGCGGCGGTGTTCCGGCTGGCGGGCTTGCGCTGCGGCGGCTACCGCGACGACGGGCGGTCGCTGCTGTTGCGCTGGCCGCAGCCCAAGCCGGATCAGCCGCTGCATGCGGTCGAGTCCTGGTATGCCTTGACGCGCGCGGTGCTGGCCCAGTGGGGACTGGACCCGGGACCGGCCACGCCCCCCGCGCAGCTGGGCTTGCCGCTGCTGCCGACCGATCACGAGCAGGCGCAGCAGGCGCTGGCGCAAGCCGACCTGGCGCACCGGCCGTTCGTGCTGATCGCGCCGACCGCGACCGGCCTGCACAAGGGCCGGGTCAAGGTCTGGCCGCAGTTCGACGGCCTGACGCGCGCGCTGCAGGACCGCGGCCTGGCCGTGGTGAGCTGCCCGCCCGCAGCCGAACGACAGGAATCAGCCAACAACGCACCGACGGCCCAGATACTGCCGTCGCTGCCGCTGGGCGCCTACGCGGCGCTGGCCCGGCGGGCGGCACTGGTGATCTGCAACGACTCCGGCGTCTCGCATCTGGCGGCCGCGGTGGGCGCGCGGCAATTGACGATCTTCGGCGTGACCCAGCCGGGCCGCACCCGACCCTGGTCGGCCGACGCCCTGCTGCTGGGCACCGACAATGCCTGGCCATCCGAGGCTGAGGTATTGGCCGGCGCGCTGAGCCGGATCGGCCACGCGGCTGCCCGGTCGGATGCGGACGCGCAGCCGGGCGGGAACTCATGATTCGAGCCCGACGTCCAACGCAAGTTGTTGATGCGCAGCGCAGTTAGCGGACTGATGCCGCAGCGGATCGACCCAGACGAAACTGTATTCGGGTGGGGACGTACGTAGCCAGCACCCCGTGCCTGCCTCGCAATCCGATAGACTCACACCTCCCTACTCTCCCAGATCCGAACCGCGATGCCCTCGATCTCCAGCTTGCTGACCTCATTGGTGATCCCCCTGAACCTAGGCGTGGCGATGCTGGTGGTCGCCGTCGTGTTCGCGCTGCTGCGCTGCCGCCGTGTCGCGGCGCTGGTATTCGTGGCCGGCATCACGTGGCCACTGGCCTGGTCGATGCCCGGCACGTCGCTGTGGCTGGGCGGTGCGCTCGAGCGCAATTACGCTTATCTTCCGGCCGAACGCATGCCGGTGGCCGACAGCATCGTGGTGCTGGGCGGCAATACCGCCAACAACCGCGCCAACTGGTTCGAAGAATACGACCGCCAGACCGCGGTGGCCCGCATCGACCGCGCCGCCGAACTCTACAAGGCCCAGCGCGCGCCGCGCATCGTATTGTCGGGCGGCGCGCTGGAGGGCGACGTCAGCGAGGCCCAGGGCATGGCGCACGGCCTGCAGCAACTGGGCGTGCCCGAGACGGCGCTGATCCTAGAAAACGCCAGCCGCACCACCTACGAGAACGCCGCGCTGAGCGAAACCCAACTGCGCGACCATAACATCCGCACCGTGCTGCTGGTGACCTCGGCGCTGCACATGCCGCGCGCGATGGCGGCGTTTCGCAAGCAGGGCATCGCGGTGACGGCCGCGCCGGTGGCGCCGCAGATCGTCGAGCCGCGGAATCCGCTCTTGAAAAAATGGTGGCCGGACATGCGCACCATGGATGCCAGCCGCTCGATCATCAAGGAATACGTCGGGCTGATGGTCTACCGGCTGCGCGGCTGGGTATGACGGCCGTCTGCCGCCCCGGCTGCGGCGCCTGTTGCACCGCGCCGTCGATTTCCAGTCCGATGCCCAAGATGCCGCAGGGCAAGCCGGCCGGACAGCCTTGCGCGCACCTGACCGTCAGCCTGCAGTGCGAGCTTTTCGGACTGCCCAGCCGGCCCGCGGTCTGCGGCGGCCTGTCGCCCAGCGCCGAGATGTGCGGCTCCACGCGTACGCAGGCGCTGGCGTGGCTGACCCGGCTGGAACGGATGACGGCGCCGGCCGGCTAGCACGGCCGCCGACTGCCGGCTGCCGACTGCCGCTTACTGCGGCGTTTCGTCGCGCACGACCTTGACGCTCTCCTGCTGGCGGGTCCACTTGCCTTCTTTCTTGTCCAGATACTGGAAATACTCGTTGGTGAAGGTGCCTTGCGCGCAGGTGGTCTTGTACAGGCAGGTGTTGACCTGACCGATGTCGAGCAGGCGGTTGAAGACGCCCGGACCAGTGATGTCGAACACGTTGTTGCCCTGCGGCTGGGCGATGTTCAGGCGGATCTGCGCGATGATCCGCTCGAGATTGGGATTGCCCGGCGCGCTGGCCATGAAGTAATTGCTGAGATCACCGCGGCGCGTCTTGACGTAGGCCTCGCCGTCGTCGTCCTTGAGGATGAACTCGAGCGGCCGCAACGCATGCGCGTCGATGTCCAGATAGACGCCACCGGCCTGGTGCAGCACGATGACACGCCAGAAATCCGCCTGCGCCGCACCGATCTGCAGCCGGTCGTACATCGCCAGCGTGCCGGCATCGCAATGCTCGCTGATGAATTCGCGGCGGCGCTCGGTGATGTGGAACCGATAGGCGTAGGTCGGCGAGATGATCCGGTTGAACAGGTAGTTCAGGTAGACCGGCAAGGTGCAGCGGTCGGTGAAGTTGGTCTGCCAGATGACCCGCGGGATCTTCGAGGCCCGCCGGCTGGTGATCAGCGGCGGCCGGCTGGCGGGCAGCACGAAACGCTTGTTCGGAAAAATCCAGTGAAAGACGTAGCTCAGCACCTTGGTGCCGTTGGCGAGCAGCCGGACCAGCCGGCAAAAAATCAGGATCAGCAGTTTCATAGATCGTTCTGGTTGACTGCCCCGGGTGCCGCGGCCCCCGGGAACGAAGCGCCTGCGCTCAATATTGGATCTCGACCGGGTAAGGCTGCGTCCAGGCGTTGAGCTGCTCGATCAGCGTATCGGACATGCGTACCCGCCACTCCTCGCCCAGCCTGACGGTGCCGCAGGCATCGTCACGCGCATAGAAGACATCGACGCGCGTGCCAGGATAGCCGTTCTCGGGCTCGGCGCGATAGGGGTTGAGCAGCCGCTTGAGGGTCTGCGCGTCGGCATTGCCGTTGACCGTGATGCGCAACGATTGCGCACGTGTTTCGCGCGCCAGCTGCAGGTCGTAAAGCGTATCGGCGACGATCCGCATGCCGCCGGAGTACTCGTCGTTGCTGATCTTGCCCTGCACGATCAGCAGCTGGTCCTCGCGCAGCCGGTGGCGGTTCTGCTCGTAGAGTTCGTTGAAGATCGAGATCTCGAGCTGCGAGGTGCCGTCGTCGAGCACCGCGAACAGCATCTTGCCGCGCCGCGTCATCATGGTGCGCACACCGGCCAGCACGCCGGCCATCCACTGCAGGTCGCGGGCCGGCTCGAGCCGCGCCAGCGGCGTGGGCGCGAAGCGCCGCACCTCTTCGCGCCAGGCGTCGAACAGGTGGCCGCTGAAGAAAAAGCCCAGTGCGGCCTTTTCCTCGGTGAGCTGGGTGCGCAGGTCCCAAGGGGCGACCGCGGCCATCTGGCCGGCGATGACGTCGCTGCCGTCGTCGTCGCCGAACAGCGAGACCTGGTTGGCGCTGCGGGCGTTCTGCTCGGCCGCTTCCATCGCGGTCGGCACCGAGGCCAGCAGCGCGGCGCGATTGGGCGCGATCATGTCGAAGGCGCCGGCCCGGATCAGCGCCTCGATGGTGCGGCGGTTGACCGAGTGGCGATCGACGCGGCGGCAGAAGTCGAACAGGTCGGCGAACGGCCCGCCGGTCTCGCGGGCCCGCAGGATGTCCTCGACCGCGCCCTGGCCGGTGCCCTTGACCGCGCCCAGGCCGTAACGCATGGTGCGCGGCGGCTTGCCCTGGGCGGTGTGGGCATCCTCGACCGGCTCGAAGCGGTAGTTGCTGTGGTTGATGTCCGGCGGCAGCACCGTGACGCCGTTGGCCAGCGCATCCTTCCAGAAGGTCTGGACCTTGTCGGTGTCGTCCATGTCGGACGACAGCGTGGCGGCCAGGAACTCGGTCGGGTGATAGGCCTTGAGCCAGGCCGTGTGGTAGGCGATCAGCGCATAGGCGGCCGAGTGCGACTTGTTGAAGCCGTAGCCGGCGAACTTCTCCATCAGGTCGAACAGCTTGACCGCCAGTGCCGCGTCATGGCCCTTCTCGACCGCGCCCTTCTCGAACAGCTCGCGGTGCTTGGCCATTTCCTCGGCCTTTTTCTTGCCCATCGCGCGGCGCAGCAGATCGGCGCCGCCCAGCGAGTAGCCGCCGATGATCTGCGAGATCAGCATCACCTGCTCTTGGTAGACGATGACGCCGTAGGTGCTCTTGAGCGTGCCCTCGAGATCGGGATGGAAATAATCGACCGCGGCCCGGCCGTGCTTGCGGTTGACGAAGTCGTCGACCATGCCCGACTCGAGCGGGCCGGGACGATACAGCGCCAGCATGGCGATGATGTCTTCGAAGGTGCTGGGCTTGAGCTTCTTGAGCAGCTCTTTCATGCCGCGCGATTCGAGCTGGAACACCGCGGTGGTGTTGGCATCGCACAGCACCTTGTAGGCCGCCGGGTCGTCCAGCGTCAGCGTCATGACGTCGAAGTCGCGCTTGTCCTCGTTGAAGCGGCGCACGAAACGCACCGCCCAGTCGAGGATGGTGAGGTTGCGCAGGCCCAGGAAGTCGAACTTGACCAGGCCGGCGGCCTCGACGTCGTCCTTGTCGTACTGCGAGACCGCGCTGTTTTCCTGGCCTTGCTGGCAATACAGCGGGCAGAAGTCTGTCAGCTTGCCGGGCGCGATCAACACGCCGCCAGCGTGCATGCCGATGTTGCGGGTCAGGCCTTCGAGCGGCCGGGCCAGGTCGACCAGCGCGCGGACTTCTTCTTCCTGCTCGTAGCGCTCCTTGAAGGCCGGCTCGTTGGCCAGCGTGCGCTCGAGCGTCCACGGATCGGCCGGGTTGAACGGGATCAGCTTGGAGAGCTGGTCGCACATGGTGTACGGCAGATCGAGCACCCGGCCGGCGTCGCGCACCACGGCCTTGGCGCCCAGCGTGCCGAAGGTGGCGATCTGGCTGACCGCCGCGCGGCCGTATTTTTCCTTGACGTACTCGATGACGCGTTCGCGGTTGTCCTGGCAGAAGTCGATGTCGAAGTCGGGCATCGAGACCCGCTCGGGATTGAGAAAGCGCTCGAACAGCAGGTCGTAGCGGATCGGGTCGAGGTCGGTGATGCCCAGCGCGTAGGCCACCAGCGAGCCGGCGCCCGAGCCACGGCCCGGGCCGACCGGCACGCCGTTGTTCTTGCCCCAGTTGATGAAGTCGGCCACGATCAGGAAGTAGCCCGGAAAGCCCATCTGGACGATGGTCTTGCATTCCCACTGCAACCGGTCGGCATACTGCGGACGCTGGCGCTCGCGCTCTTCGTCGTCGAAGTAGAGCTGTTTGAGCCGTACCTCGAGGCCCTCTTGCGAGAGCTGCACCAGGTAGTCGTCGAGCGAGACGCCGTCGGGCGTCGGAAAATCAGGCAGGCTGGGCTTGCCCAGCGTCATCGTCAGGTTGCAGCGCTTGGCGATCTCGACCGTGTTGGCCAGTGCCGAGGGCACGTCGGCGAAGCGCCGGTGCATCTCGGTCGAGTCGAGCAGGTACTGCTCTTCGGTATGGCGGCGCACCCGCCGCGGATTGGCGAGGATCTCGCCCTCGGCGATGCAGACGCGCGCCTCGTGGGCGCGGAATTCGTCGCGGTTCAGGAACTGCACCGGGTGGGTCGCGACCACCGGCAGCTGCTGCTGGGCGGCCAGCCGCATGGCGGCCTGCACATAGGCCTCGTCGCCGTCGAAACCGGCGCGTTGCAGCTCGATGTAATAGCGGCCGGGGAAAACCCGCTGCCATTGGGCCGCCAGCGCCTGGGCGGCCGGCAGGTTGCCGGCCTCGAGCGCCTGGCCGACGTCGCCAGCGCGGCCGCCCGACAGCGCGATCAGCCCGTCGGTCTGGGACAGCCACTCGCGCCGCAGCTCGGCACGGCCCCGGTGCTGATTGCTCAGCCAGGCCTGGGACAGCAGCTCGCACAGGTTAAGATACCCCTGCCAGTCGGACACCAGCAGCAACAGCCGGAACGGCTTGTCGCGCTCTTCGTCGTTGGTCAGCCAGACATCGCAACCGGCGATGGGCTTGACGCCAGCGCCACGGGCCGCCTTGTAGAACTTGATCAGGCCGAACAGGTTGCTCAGGTCGGTCAGCGCGACGGCAGGCTGGCCCAGACGCGCGGCCTGCTTGACCAGGTCTGGAATACGGACGATACCGTCCACCACCGAGAATTCGGAGTGGACGCGCAGATGAACGAAAGGCAATGGGGCGGCGGTTTCTGACATGAGCGGAATTGTACCCAGCCGTTGCCCGGCCGGCTCGGGCCCGGGCGTGCCGCCCTGCCCTCCTAGGAGAAAGAAGTAATCATGAAATGGCTGATTCCCGGCATCTGGCTGGCCGCCATCCTGTACGGCCACCTGCGCGGACGCGTGCGCCTGCCGTTCATCCGGCAATTGCTGGATCATTCGGCGCTGCTGGCGCCGATCAACGCGCTGATGGTGTTGAATTCACGCGTGCCGACCACGCCCTATATCTCGTCCGACCAGTTGCCCGACCTGAAGGTGCTGGACCAGAACTGGGAGATGATCCGCGACGAGGCGCTGAACCTGGCGGCGATGCAACGCATCAAGGCGGCCGAAAAGCACGACGACATCGGCTTCAACTCGTTCTTCAAGTACGGCTGGAAACGCTTCTACCTGAAGTGGTACGACGCGCGCCATCCGTCGGCCGAACAGCTGTGCCCCAAGACCGTGGCGCTGCTCAAGCAGCTGCCGACGGTCAAGGCGGCGATGTTTGCCGAGCTGCCGCCGGGCGGCAAGCTCAATCCGCACCGCGACCCCTATGCGGGCTCGATGCGCTATCACCTGGGCCTGTCGACCCCCAACGACGACCGCTGCCACATCGTCGTCGACGGCGAGACCTACAGCTGGCGCGACGGCCAGAGCGTGGTGTTCGACGAGACCTACATCCACTCGGCGCGCAACGACTCCGAGGCCAACCGCATCATCCTGTTCTGCGACATCGAACGGCCGATGCGCTGGCGCTGGGCCGGCGCGCTGAACCGCTGGTTCGGCAAGGCGGTGATGTCGGCCGCCAGCTCGCCCAATGACGGCGGCGACCAGACCGGCGCGATCAACCGGCTGACGCACCTGCACTTCCGGATCGACCAGAAGCGCCGGGCGTTCAAGAAATGGAACAAGAACGTCTACAAGGCCACCAAGTGGGGACTGATCCTCTTGGTGGTGCTGGCCTTCATCGCGCTGTAGCGGCGCGCCGGGTGGCCCGGTCGGCCAGCATCGACCACCCGAACATCGCCATGCCCGCCACCGCCAGCAGGGCGCCGACCCAGCCGGTCGACGGATAGCCCATGCCGGCGGCGATCGCCACGCCGCCCAGCCAGGCACCCAGCGCATTGGCCATGTTGAAGGCCGAATGGTTCAGTGCGGCGGCCAGCATCTGCGCGTCGCCGGCCACGTCCATCAGACGGATCTGCAGGGTCGGCCCCATCGCCACCACGGTACCCACCAGCAGGACGTTGATCGACGCCAGCCAGACGTTGTGCGCGGTGAACACGAAGGCCGCCAGCACCACGAAGGCCCACACCAGCAGGCCGCCGATGGTGGGCATCAAGGCCTTGTCGGCCAGCTTCGGACCGACGACGTTGCCCAGGATCATGCCCAGGCCGAACAGCGCCAGCACGAAAGGCACGCTGCCGGCATCCATGCCGGCGACCTCGATCAGCGTCGGCTTGATGTAGCTGAACACCGAAAACAGCCCACCCAGGCCGATCGCGCCGATGCCCAGCGTCAGCCAGACCTGCTTGCGGCGCAGCGCGCCGAGCTCGCGCAGCGGGCTGGCGCCGGCCTGCGGCGTCTGCTCGGGCACCGAGCGCCGCACCAGCACCACCGCCAGCACGGCGATCAGGCCGACGAACACGAAGGCCGCGCGCCAGCCCAGCAATTGCCCGAGCCAGGCCGCGATCGGCACGCCGATCAGCGTGGCCGAGGTCAGCCCCAGCATCACCCAGCCGACCGCCTGCGCCCGCTGCCAGGGCTGCACCAGCGAGGCGGCCATCAGCGCGGCGACGCCGAAGTAGGTGCCGTGCGGCAGGCCGGCGACAAAACGCAGCACGTTCAGCGTCAGGTAGTCGGGCGCCAGCGCGCTGGCGAAGTTGCCGAGCGCGAACACGAGCATCAGCGCCATCATCAGCCGGCGGCGCGGCCAGTTGGCCGCCAGCACCGCCAGCAGCGGCGCGCCGATCACCACGCCCAGCGCATAGGCGCTGATGACGTGACCGGCCTGCGGGATGGTGATCGACAGGTCGGTGGCGACTTCGGGCAGCAGGCCCATGATGACGAATTCGCCGGTGCCGATGGCGAAGCCGCCGGTGCCCATCGCGATCATCGCGGCGCGCATGGCGGCGCGGTCAGGGGTGTCGAGGGCAGGCGCGGCGGCATCGTCGCGGTCCTGCAAGGTATCGGATGGACAGGTAGGCTGCATGAAAACTCAGTACGTAAAACAAAAGAATGCCGAAGCGACGTGGCCGCGTGAGCACGCCGTCGGCAGGGCTGGGTCTTTGTCTCCTCGGTATCGGCCCGCGCGGATCTGCGTCCTTGGGGCTCACGGTTGCGCGTCCGGCCTGGACACCCGTGTCTTGCGGCCTGGGCCTCGCACGATGGCGCGGCCACGCTGGGCGCAAACCGACATTGTGCGGACGGCCAGATGAATACTGCATGAAAGCACTGGCGGCGGCAGGGGCTTTGGGCGGGCCGCCGCTCAGCGCTGCATCGCCTCCCAGCTTTTCTGCAGCCGCTTGACCGAGACCGGCATCGGCGTACGCAGCTCCTGCGCGAACAGCGCCACCCGCAGCTCTTCGAGCAGCCAGCGGAATTCGTCCAGGCCGGCGTCCGGCGCGCCCTTGCGGGCCGCGCGCGCACGTTGATACAGCGTCAGCAGCGGCGCCATCTCCTGCATCAGCCGTGCATCGCGGGCCGGATCGGCGCGCAGCTTGTCGATGCGCGCCGACACCGCCTTCAGGTAGCGCGGGAAATGCGCCAGCTGCGCCTGCGGCGTGTCGCGGATGAACCAGCGCGTGACCAGCGCCGCCAATTGCTGCTGGATGTCGGCGTAGGCCGCCGCCTGGCTCTTGGCCTGCGGCAACTTGCGCTGCACCGCCGCCCATTCGGTCAGCACCGCGCCAGCCTGGCGCGCGGCCTCCTGCGCCAGCAGGCCGAGCCGGCCCTTGCCTTCGGCGCGGCGCTGGGCGAACTGCTCGGCATCGACCGGCCACGGTTCGGCCAGGCAGGCCTGGCCGATCGCACAATCGACGATCTGGTCGCGCAGCTCTTCGAGCGTGCCCAGCGGCAGGTACAGCATGCTGATCTTGGTCAGCTCGTGCAGGTTCTTCTCGAGAAAGCGCACCTGCTCGCGCAGGCCCAGCTTGAACAGCCGCAGCAGGCCGGCGCGATGATGGCGGCGCGCTTCCTCGGGATCGTCGTAGACGTCCAGGTCGCTGTGGCTGCCGCGGTCGACCAGCGCCGGATAGCCGACGAAGGACTGGCCCTTGCGTTCGATCTCGAGCAGTTCGGGCAAGGGCCCGAAGGTCCAGTCGGTGAGGTTCTCGTGGGCCAGCGCCTGCGCCACGCCGGCATCGCGCGCGGCCACCTGCTGGAAGGTCGCCTGCGCCTGGCGTCCGAGCTCGGCCTTGAGCTGAGCCAGGTTGCGGCCGGCGCCCAGCATGCGGCCGTGTTCGTCGACCACCTTGAAGTTCATGAACAGGTGCGCCGGCAACGTCTCGAGCTTGAAATCGGCCAGTTGCGGACGGATCTTCAGTTGCTCCCACATGTCGGCGATCAGCGCCTCGACCAGGCCCTGCTGCGGATCGTCCAGGCGCTCGAACCAGCGCTCGTAGAAACCGGCGGCATAGTCGGGCAGCGGCACGCAGTGGCGCCGCAGCTTCTGCGGCAGCGACTTGAGCAGCAGCTGGGCCTTCTCCTTGAGCATGCCGGGCACCAGCCACTCGCAACGCTGCGCATCGAGCTGGTTGAGCGCGAACAAGGGCACCGTCAGCGTCACGCCATCGCGCGGCGAACCGGGCTCGAAGTGATAGTCGAGCGGCATCGTCACGCCCTGCCACTCGAGTTTCTTCGGGAACACGTCGGTCGTGATGCCGGCCGCCTCGTGCCGCATCAGCGCGTCGCGCGTCAGCAGCAGCGCCTGCGCGCCAGCCTTGTCCAGCGTGGCGTACCAGGATTCGAGCGTGGCCAGCTGGCTCATGTCGGCCGGCAGCAGCCGCGCATAGAAGGCGTAGATCAGCTCGTCGTCGACCAGGATGTCGGGCCGGCGGCTCTGGTGCTCGAGCTTCTCGATCTGAGCGATCAGCTTGCGGTTATGCGCGACGAAAGGCAGGCGCGTGTCGAGGTCGCCATCGACCAGTGCCTGGCGGATGAACAGCTCGCGGGCGTGCTCGGCGTTGACGCGGCCGTAGTGCACGCGCCGGCCGCTGTAGATCGGCAGGCCGTGCAGCGTGCCGCGCTCGTTGGCGATCACCTGGCCGGCCTTGCGGTCCCAGCGCGGATCGGAAAACACCCGGCGGATCAGGTGCGCGGCGACCCGCTCGATCCAGGTCGGTTCGATGCGGGCGATACAGCGGGCATACAGCCGCGTGGTCTCGACCAGCTCGGCCGCCACCACCCACTTGCCGGCCTTGCGCACCAGCCGAGAGCCGGGGTGGATATGAAAGCGCAGTTCGCGCGCGCCCTGGTAGTGGCCGGCTTCTTCGGATTTCAGGCCGATATTGCCCAGCAGGCCGCTGAGCAGCGCCAGATGGATCTGCTCGTAGGTGGCCGGGCTTTGGTTGACGCGCCAGCCCTGCTCGCCAACCACCGCGGCCAGTTGCGTGTGCACGTCGTGCCACTCGCGCAGCCGCACCGGCGACAGGAAGGTCTGACGCAGCAGGGCCACCAGCTTGCGCTGCGAGCCCTTGTGCGCGACCTGCTCGCCGTACCACTGCCACAGCTTCAGATAGGACAGGAACTCGGACTTGTCGTCGGCGAAGCGCGCCTGCGCGGCCTCGGCCGCCTCGCGTTCGGCCAGCGGCCGGTCGCGCGGGTCCTGCACCGACAGCGCCGACGCGATCACCAGCATCTCGGCCAGGCAATCGTGCTGGCGCGCGGCCAGGATCATGCGGGCGATGCGGGGATCGAGCGGCAGCTTGGCCAGCGTGCGGCCGGTCTCGGTCAGGCGGTTGGCGTCGTCGATGGCGCCCAGCTCCTGCAGCAGCTGGTAGCCATCGGCGACCGCTCGGCCGGGCGGCGCCTCGACGAACGGAAACTGCTCGATATCGTCGAGCTTGAGCGCCTTCATGCGCAGGATCACCGCCGCCAGCGACGAACGCAGCACCTCCGGGTCGGTGAACGGCGCGCGGGCGTTGAAGTCGGCCTCGTCGTACAGGCGCAGGCAGATGCCAGGGCCGATCCGGCCGCAGCGGCCGGCGCGCTGATTGGCCGAGGCGCGGCTGATCGGCTCGATGCGCAGCTGCTCGACCTTGTTGCGCCACGAGTACCGTTTGATGCGCGCCAGCCCGCTGTCGATGACGTAACGGATGCCGGGCACCGTCAGCGAGGTCTCGGCGACGTTGGTCGCCAGCACGATGCGCCGTGCATTGCCGCGCGGATGGAAGATCTGCTCCTGCTCGGCCTGGCTCAGCCGCGCGAACAGCGGCAGCACCTCGGTGCCGGGCGGGTGGTGCTTGCGCAGCGCCTCGGCCGCCTCGCGGATCTCGCGCTCGCCAGGCAGGAACACCAGCACGTCGCCGGGCCCTGCGCGCGCACATTCATCGACGCCGTCGACGATGGCATCGATGAGATCGCGCTCCTCGTCACCCGACAGCCGCTGGCCGTCACGCCGCGGCGCGGTGTCGTCCTCGCTCTCTTCGCGCACCGGCCGGTAGCGCACCTCGACCGGATAGAGGCGGCCCGAGACCTCGATCACCGGCGCGAGCCTGCCCTGCGCATCGGCGAAATGCCGCGCGAAACGGTCGGCGTCGATGGTGGCCGACGTGATGATCAGCTTCAGGTCCGGCCGCCGCGGCAGCAGCTGCTTGAGGTAACCGAGCAGGAAATCGATGTTCAGGCTGCGCTCGTGTGCCTCGTCGATGATCAGCGTGTCGTATCGGCGCAACATCGGATCCCGCTGCGACTCGGACAGCAGGATGCCGTCGGTCATCAGCTTGATGGCCGCCTGCGGCCCGGTGCGATCGCTGAAACGGACCTGATAGCCGACCCACTCGCCCAGCGGCGTCTTGAGCTCTTCGGCGACCCGCTTGGCCACCGAGGTGGCGGCCAGCCGGCGCGGCTGCGTGTGGCCGATCATCTTGTGCAGCCCTCGGCCCAGCTCCAGGCAGATCTTGGGCAACTGGGTGGTCTTGCCCGAGCCGGTCTCGCCGCTGACGATCACGACCTGATGGGCGCGGATGGCGCGTGCGATCTCCTGCCGCCGCGCACTGACGGGCAGGTCTTCGGGATAGGAAATCGGCGGGGCGACACGCGCTGCGGCGGGCGTGCCGGCCGGTGCCCGCTGGGGGGCGCGCGGGACGGAACCGGAAGATTCGGACATTGGATGGATTGCTGCTTTGGACCGATCATTATAATTTTGCGATTCGGTACGCGCTTGGCGCGCGCCGGACCGCCCTTCTGACCCACCCAGCCGGATAGCCCGCACCCCAATGCAAGACACCGAAACCGAAACCGTCTCCGCCCAAGAGGCCCCCGAATTCGCCGCCGCGCAGTTCGTCCGATGGTTCCGGGAAGTCGCCCCCTACGTCCACGCCTTCCGTGGCAAGACCTTCGTGGTCGCCTTTGGCGGCGAACTGGTGCAGGCCGGTGCGCTCAATGCGCTGGTGCAGGATCTGTCGCTGCTGTCGGCGCTGGGCATCAAGCTGGTGCTGGTGCACGGCTCGCGGCCGCAGGTCAACGAGCAGCTGCGCCTGAAGGGGCTGGATCATCAATTCGGCCGCGGCATGTCGCCGACCGACGACGCGGCGCTCGAATGCGCCAAGGAAGCCGCCGGTGAGATCCGGCTGGATATCGAGGCGGCGTTCAGCCAGGGCCTGCCCAATACGCCGATGTCGCATGCGCACATCCGGGTGATCTCCGGCAACTTCGTCACCGCGCGGCCGGCGGGCGTGATCGACGGCGTCGACTACCGTCACACCGGCCAGGTCCGCAAGGTCGACGCCGAGGCGATGCGTTTTGCAATCCAGCGCGACTCGATCCTGCTGCTGTCGCCGCTGGGCTTTTCGCCGACCGGCGAAGCCTTCAACCTGGCGATGGAAGAACTGGCCACCAACGTGGCGGTGGCGCTGCGCGCCGAAAAGCTGATCTTCCTGACCGAAACGCCCGGCGTGCTCAACCCCGACGGCAGCGTCGACACCGAACTGGCGCGCGACGACGCCGACTCGCTGCTGGCCGGCAATCAGCTCGACCCGGATACCGCCTTCTTTCTCCATTACGCGTCGCGCGCGGTCAAGCGCGGCGTGGCGCGCGCGCATCTGGTGCCGTTCTCGCTGGACGGCGGCGTGCTGCTCGAGGTCTTCACCCACGATGGCGTCGGCACCATGGTGGTCGAGGACACGCTGGACGATCTGCGGCCGGCGACCGTCGACGACGTCGGCGCCATCCTGCAGCTGATCGAACCGCTGGAAGCCGACGGCACGCTGGTGCCGCGTGGCCGCAGCGTGATCGAGCAGGACGTCGAGAACTTCACGGTGCTCGAGCACGACGGCGTCATCTACGGCTGCGCCGCCATGCACGCGTTTCCGCAAGACCAGATGGCCGAAATGGCCTGCCTGATCGTGCATCCCGAATGGCAAGGCACCGGCGAGGGCGAGATGCTGCTGCGCCACGTCGAATCGCGCGCCCGCGCGCTGGGCCTGCGCCGCCTGTTCGTGCTGACCACCCGCACCTCGCACTGGTTCATCAAGCGCGGCTTCGTGCAGGGCGGTGTCGCCGATCTGCCACGCGGCAAGCAGGCCAGCTACAACCGCTCGCGCAACAGTCTCATATTCATCAAGCGCCTGTAGGGTCTTGCCGGGCCGCAGTCGGCCATGGGCGCTAGAATTCAGGTTTGAATTCGATCATTGCGGGGCAAAGCGACATGGCTAGACTGATCCACTGTGCAAAATTGAAGCGCGAAGCCGAAGGGATGGATTTTCCGCCCTATCCCGGCGAAATGGGCACGCGCATCTGGCAAAGCATCTCGAAGGAAGCCTGGGCCGAATGGCAGCAGGTGCAGACGCGCCTGGTCAACGAAAACCGCCTGAACCTGGCCGACTCGCGCGCGCGCAAGTACCTGGCGCAGCAGATGGAAAAATTCCTGTTCGAGGATACCGACGTCGAGGCGCAAGGCTTCGTACCGCCGCCGGCGTGATGTCGGTCAGCACCCACGCCCACAAAAAAGCCGCAACCCTCAAACCCTCCTGAAACGGCTGGAACCAGTCCAGCCTTACCAGGCAGTTCAAGCGTTGCGGCTGATTGCAGCGCACCCGCTCAAGGTGCCGCTGCGGCGGGCCGATAATGCAGCCCGCCAGAGGCCTTATGCGTCTTCGTCGACGTCACCGCGCGCCTGGCGCTCGGCGTTCTTGACGCCGGTGTGGCGCACGTCGGCGCCGTGCACCAGGTAGATGACGCGCTCGGACATGTTCTTGCAGTGGTCGCCGACACGCTCGAGCGCGCGGGCCACGAAGATCAGGTCGATCGAACGCGAGATCGTGCGCGGGTCCTCGATCATGTAGGTGATCAGGTGACGCAGCGCGCCCTTCCACTCCTTGTCGACTTCCTTGTCGCTGCGCACCACGGCCGCGGCCTGGATCGCGTCCAGGCGGGCGAAGGCGTCGAGCGTCTGGCGCAGCATGACCAGCACGTTGTTGGCCATGTGGCGCAGTTCGACGACCGGCTGGTAGCGCAGTTCGCCTTCGTGGATGCGGCGCGCGACGGTGGCGACCTTTTCGGCCTCGTCGCCCGAGCGTTCCATGTCGGTCAGCATCTTGCTGACGGCCATCATCATGCGCAGGTCGATCGCGGTGGGCTGATGGCGCGCCAGGATCAGGCTGATGCGCTCGTCGATCTCGACCTCGAGGCGGTTGACTTCCTTTTCGCGCTCACGCACCCGTTCGACCAGCGACATGTCGCCACTGGCCAGCGCATCGATGCCGTCCTGGATCATGGCTTCGACCAGGCCGCCCATCTGCAGGAACTGCGAGCGGATCTTTTCGATGTCGAGGTCGAATTGTTTGTTGGTGTGCTCGGTCATTCCTGATACCTGTAAGGTGGGTTGCGTCATGCCCGGCCGCTCCTGATGTGTTCTTTTGCCAACCGTGCCTGCCCGGGACGGGCAGCGCTAGTGACGGCAAGCATATGACTCGAAAGTGACAACATTATGAACCAGACAGGCGGCGCACGCCGCCTTGCGTGGCCAGCAGCGCCAGGCTGGCGCCGGACAGCGCGAACAGGCCGCAAGTGACCACGCCGGGGATGTTGTTGACCTGCGCCTCGAGGCGTTTGGGGTCGTCGATGCGCAAGCCCGCGACGTCCAGGATCAGGTTGCCGTTGTCGGTGACGAAGCCGCTGCGCAGCGAAGGCTTGCCGCCCAGCGCGTGCAATTGGCGGGCGACCGCCTGGCTGGCCATGCCGATGACCTCGATCGGCAACGGAAAGGCGCCCAGCCGGTCGACCAGCTTGGATTCGTCGGCGATGCAGACGAAGCGCTCGGCGACCGACGCGACGATCTTCTCGCGCGTGAGCGCGCCGCCGCCGCCCTTGATCATGTGCATGCCGGTGTCGATCTCGTCGGCGCCGTCGACATACACCGGCATTTGGCTGACTTCGTTCAGGTCCAGCACCGGCAGGCCGTGGCGCGCCAGCCGCGCGGCGCTGCGCTCGGAACTGGCGACCGTGCCCAGCAGGCGGCCCTTGTAGCGGGCCAGGCCGTCGATGAACAGGTCGGCGGTCGAGCCGGTGCCCACGCCGATGACGGCCTGCGGGTCGAGGAACTGTTCGATGTAGTCGAGCGCGGCCTCGGCGGCCTGCTGCTTGAGTTGTTGTTGCGTGAGCATGAAAACACCTGTCTTGAATGCGGAAAGCAATTTAGCAGATCGGCGGCCAGGCCCGGCGCAGCAGCCGGACGTCGCAACCGCCCTCGGGCAAGGCGCCGATCAGGCCGCCGTCCATGCCCAGCCGGCTGGCGACGAAGGCCTGCGCCAGCCAGTTGGGCGCATGGCGGATCAGCAGCGCAGCCTGCCACAGGCAGGCCAGCCGCGCGGCCAGCCGGCGGGCCTGAGATTCGCTGGCCGCCGCCAGCAGCGACTCCAGCCCTGCGAGCGCCTGATCATAGGCCGGCATCTGGCCGCGCGCCGGTGCCAGTTCGTCCATCAGCGCCGCCAGCGCCAACGGATGACGCTGCAGCGCACGCAGCACGTCCAGCGCCATGACGTTGCCGGCGCCCTCCCAGATCGCGTTGACCGGCGCCTCGCGGTACAGCCTTGGCAGCATCGAGGTCTCGACGTAGCCGTTGCCGCCCAGCACTTCCAGGCACTCGGCCAGCGCCGCGATGGTACGTTTGCAGATCCAAAGCTTGGCGGCCGGCGTGCCCAGCCGCGCCAGCGCCTGTTCGGCCGGATCGTTGGCGCGCTCGACCGCGCGCGCCAGCCGCAGGCTCAGCACCGTGGCCGCCTCGCTCTCGAGCGCCAGATCGCACAGCACCGCACGCATGGCGGGATGATCGAGCAGCGTCTTGCCGAAGGCGCGCCGCTGGCTGGCATGGTGCAGCGCTCGCACCAGCCCCTGGCGCAACAGCGCGGCGCTGCCCAGCGCGCAATCGAGCCGCGTCAGGCTGGCGACCCGGATCAGCGTGGCGATGCCGTGGCCCGGCTCGCCGACCATGACGCCCCAGGCATCGTCGAACTCGACCTCGGCGCTGGCGTTGCTGCGATTGCCCAGCTTGTCCTTCAGGCGCTGCAGCCGGATGCGGTTGCGGGTGCCATCGGGCAGCCAGCGCGGCAGGAAAAAACACGAGGGTCCGTCCGGCGCCTGCGCCAGCACCAGATGGGCGTCGGACTGCGGCACCGAAAAAAACCACTTGTGGCCGCGCAGCAGGTAGGCCTGGCCCTGTCCGCCGCCGTCGAGCGGGCGCGCCTGCGTGGTGTTGGCGCGCACGTCCGAACCGCCCTGCTTTTCGGTCAGCCCCATGCCGATCAGCCCGCCCTGCTTGGCCTCGATCGGCGCGTCGGCCGGATCGTGGCGCGCCGCCAGCAGCCGCGGCAGCCAGGTGCCGCCATAGTCGATCTGGCCGGCGGGCTCGTCGCGCAGCACCGCCAGCGAACCGTAGGTCATCGTGACCGGACACAAGCTGCCGGCCTCGACCTGGCCCTGCATCAGGAAGGCGGCGGCGCGCGCGACCTGCGCGCCCGGACGCGGGTCGATCCAGGCCGGACCGTGCAGGCCCTGCCCGGCCATGTCGTGCATCAGCGTGTGCCAGGCTGGCGCCAGCCGGATCCGATCGATGCGGCGACCCTGCTCGTCGTGGGTGTCCAGCCGCGGCGGCTGGGCATTGGCCTGCTCGCCCAGCGCGAACATCGCCACCGTGCCCAGTTGCGCCCCGCGCCGGCTCAGGCGCGCGGCGTGCTCGCCCGCGCCGTCGCGCTGCACGGCGTCGCGCAGCGCCGTATCGGTGTCGTAGAGGTTGTAGTCGGACAGCGGCTCGGGCTGGTTCTCGACCTCGTGCGTGCAGAAGGAATCCATGGCGTCTCCTTGTGCTGCCGGGCCCGTGGCGGCCCATCCGGCCATTGTAGGGGAGCGCCAGCGCACCGGCGACGGGCCGGACGGCCCCGCTTGCCCGAGGCCTGCCGCCATGAGGCCGGCCTGCCCTGACTGCCCTGTCCGCGCTGGCTGCCCTGGCTGCCCTGGCTGCCGGACCCGCTAGGCCCTGTCGCTCGGGCCGGACGGCGGCGCCGGCTGATCCGCCTGATCGGCTTCGCCATCCAGCAGCCGCGCCGCCTCGGCCTCGGGCAGCGCCTCGACCGCCTTCAGGTTGCTCAGCATCACCCGGGTCCGCCGCTCGGTGTCGCCAATCTTGTTGCTGGCGGTCTCGAGCGACCGTTTGACGCTGGCCAGCGTGTCGCCGAACTTGCCGAACTCGGTCTTGACCGCGCGCAGCACCTGCCAGACTTCGGACGAACGCCGCTCGATCGCCAGCGTGCGAAACCCCATCTGCAGGCTGTTGAGCAAGGCCGCCAGGTTGCCCGGGCCGGCCACGCTGACCCGCAACGCCTGCAGCCTGTCGACCAGCCCCGGCCGGCGCAGCACCTCGGCATACAGGCTTTCGGTGGGCAGGAACAGGATCGCAAAATCGGTGGTGTGCGGCGGCGCGACGTACTTGTCGGAAATCTGGCGCGCCTGCACCTCGAGCGCGCGCGCCAGCGCCAGCCCGGCCTGGCGGGCGGCCTCGGCGTCGGCGGCGTCCTGCGCCAGCATCAGGCGTTCGTACTCTTCCTTGGGGAACTTGGCGTCGATCGGCAGCCAGACCGGCGCGCCGTCCTCGCCGCGTCCCGGCAGCCGGATCGCGAATTCGACGATCGCGTCGCTGCCCGGGATCGGCTTGACGTTGCGGCCGTATTGCTCGGGCGTCATCAGGTCCTGCATCAGCCGCTCGAGCTGCACTTCGCCCCAGGTGCCGCGCGTCTTGACGTTGCCCAGCACCCGCTTGAGATCGCCGACACCGGCGGCCAGCGCCTGCATCTCGCCCAGCCCCTTGTGCACCGCCTCGAGCCGTTCCGACACCAGCTTGAAAGATTCACCGAGCCGTTGTTCAAGCGTGGCGTGCAGCTTTTCGTCGACGGTGCGGCGCATCTCGTCGAGCTTCTGGGCGTTGTCGGTCTGCAGGCTTTGCAGCCGCTGATCGACGGTCTGGCGCAATTCGGCCGCGCGGCGCTCGTTGATCGCCACCAAGCCCTGCACCTGCTCGCGCATCTGGCCGGCGAACTCGGTCTGCACCCGGCCCTGCTCGGCGCGCGCGGCCGCCGCATCGCGTGTCAGCGCGGCGCGCAGGTCTTCCAGCTGGCGCGCCAGCTCGCCCCGCAGCGCCAGCGAAGTGTCGCTGAATTCGGCACGCAGGCCGCGCTGGCTGGCGGCCAGGTCTTCGCGCAGCGTTCGCTCGAGCCGGTCCTGCGCATCGAGCAGCAATTCGATGGCCGGATCGGCCGGCGGCCGGCGCAACAACAGCACCAGGCCCAGCAGCGCGGACAGCAACGCCGCGCCGCTGGCCGCCCACAGCAACATTTCGTTCATATTTTCGTAAGCAAATCGTAGGAATTACACAACACCGCGCCACGCGACCACGAAGTCACGTACTAAGATCGTCAGGCATAAATGTGGCGACATGCCGCAAACTATAACGAAACCCGATGTCCGCGGAGCTCACCATGCCAGTGGGTTTTACCTGTACCTCCCTGCTCGATCCGCTCGACCTGGACGGCGCCCAGCCGTTGGCGATCGGAGGCGGCAGGCTGATCTTTGCGCACCCCGGCGACGACAAGCTGCTGATCAAGATCGTCGACCCGCAACTGCGCTTGCAATATATGTTCCGACACCGGTTCAAGCGCTGGTACAAGCGTTTTCACCGCGCCACCGCCACCCGCGGCTTCATCGGCGAATTTTCCGAATCGGTCATCGTGTCGGCCCGCAATGCCCACTGGGAGCGCCTGCCGCTGGCCCGCGTGGCCGGCGTGGCCGAGACTTCGCTGGGCCCCGGCCTGCTGGTCGAGAAGATCAGCGGTCCGGGCGGCGCGCTGGCGCCGACGGTGCGCAGCCTGGTGCAGACCGATGGGCTGAGCGCCGGCCTGCGTGAGATGCTCGATGGCTTGCTGCAGTCGCTGATCGACGGCCACATCGTCGTCAACGACCTGACCGGCGATAACGTGGTGCTGGGCAGCAACGCCCAGGGCAAGCAAGGCCTGTTCCTGATCGACGGATTTGGCGTCAAGCAGAAGGTGCCGCTGTATGCGCTGAGCAAGGGCCTGAACGCGCGCCACCTGCGCGAAAAATTCGACGAGATGGTCGAGCGCCTCGAGCGCGCCGATCGGCTGCGCCTGCCGGCGCCGGCCGGCCCCTCAAGCGTCGAACCGCTCCGCGTAGCGCTTTTCTGAGAAGCCGACGCCGACCCGGCCCTGTGCATCGACAGCGACCGGGCGGCGCACCAGCGCCGGATACCGCGCGATCAGCTCGGTCCATTGGGCATCGGTGCTGGCGGTCTTTTGCTGCTCGTCCAGGTTGCGCCAGGTCATCGAGGCGCGGTTGACGAGCTTCTCGAAGCCGCCCAGCTGCTGCGCCCAGTCGGTCAGCAGCGCAGCCGCCACCGGCTGGTCACGGTAATCGATGAATTCGTGTTCGACGCCATGCGCCGACAGCCAGTCGCGCGCCTTGACGCAGGTGCTGCAGGCGCGCAGCCCGTAAAGGGTGACGGGTTTCATCTTGCCTCGTTGCGTCGTTGCATGCGGTAGGCGACGATCACGCACAGCCCCACCACCAGGATGAACAGGGTCGCCAGCGCGTTGACCTCGGGCTTGAGGCCCAGCCGCACCCGCGAGAAGATCTCGGGCGACAGGGGCGTGAAGCCCGGCCCGGACAGGAACGATGCGATCACCACGTCGTCGAGCGACAGCGTGAACGACAGCAGCCAGGCCGCCGCCAGCGACGGCGCGATCAGCGGCAGCGTGATGACGAAGAACACCTTGAGCGGCGGCGCGCCCAGGTCGAGGGCGGCCTCTTCGAGCGAGCGGTCGAGATCGCGGATGCGTGACTGGATGATCACCGCCACGTAGGCCATGCACAGCATCACGTGGCCGACCCAGATCGTGAACATGCCGCGCTCGCCGGGCCAGCCGAACAGCTTGTCCATCTCGACGAACATCAGCAGCAGCGAAATGCCCAGCACGACCTCGGGGATGACCAGCGGTGCGCTGACCAGCCCGACGTACAGCGAGAAGCCCGGAAAGCGGCCGGCGCGTGCCAGCACGTAGCCGGCCCAGGTGCCCAGGATCACCGCCGCCGTCGCGCTGAGCGCGCCGATGCGGAACGACAGCCAGGCGGCCGACAGCAGCACCTGGTCGTTGAACAGCGATTCGTACCAGCGCAGCGAGAAGCCGCTCCAGGAATTGACCATCGCCGACGAGTTGAACGAGAACACGATCAGCGACAGGATGGGCAGGTACAGGAACGCGAAGCCCAGCCCGAGCGCCAGCCCGCGCAGCCAGGGATTGGGAGCGGTCATCGCGCGCCCTCCCGCTGCAGGTCCATCTGGCGCACCTGGCTGTACTGGAACAAGGCCAGCGGCACCAGCAAGGCCACCACCATGACCACCGTGATCGACGCGGCCATCGGCCAGTCGGCATTGGTGAAGAATTCGTTCCACATGATCCGGCCCATCATCAGCGTATTGGCGCCGCCCAGCATTTCGGGGATGACGTATTCGCCGACGCTGGGGATGAACACCAGCATGGCGCCGGCCAGGATGCCTGGCCGCGACAAGGGCAGCGTGACCCGCAGGAAGGCCTGCCACGGCCGCGCGCCCAGATCGTAGGCGGCCTCGAGCAGGCGCACGTCGAGTTTGACCAGGTTGGCGTACAGCGGCAGGATGAAGAACGGCAGGTAGGCGTAGATCATGCCGATATACACGGCCAGGTCGGTCCGGTAGATCTCGAGCGGGCTCGAGATCAGGCCCAGCCACATCAGCAGGTTGTTGAGCAGGCCATCGTTGCGCAGGATGCCGACCCAGGCGTAGACGCGCAGCAGCAGCGAGGTCCAGAACGGCAGGATCACCGCCAGCAGCAGCAGGTTGCGCACCGAGGGGCGCGAGCGCGCGATGTAGTAGGCCACCGGATAGCCGATCAGCGCGCACCACAGGGTGGTGATCGCGGCCATCTTCAGCGAGTTGACGTAGGTGTCGAAATACAGCGAGTCGGTGAACAGCATCACGTAGCCGCGGATGTGCAGCTGGATGCTGATCGCCTCGTTCTCGAATTCGTACAGCGGCGTGTAGGGCGGCACGCCGAACTGCAGGTCGGAAAAGCTGATCTTGAAGACCAGCAGGAAGGGCACCAGCAGGAACATCGCCAGCCAGGCATAGGGCGGCACGATCGCCAGCACCCGGCCCAGCGCGGGACGGCGCGCGAGCAGCTCGTTCATGCCGGCCCCTTGGCGCCGCGCGGCGCGCGTGCGGCCGCGCTCATGAGGTCAACACCATCGCGCTGTCGTTGCTCCAGCTGACGTAGACCTCGTCGTTGACGCCCGGCGCATCGGTCTGCGCCAGTTGCGGCGCCGGCACCGAGGCCTCGACCAGCTTGCCCGACACCAGCCGCACCTGGTACAGCGCGTGCGTGCCGAGCCAGGCCATGTGGCTGACCACGCCGTGGCCCCAGTTGTTGTCGGCCGCGGGGCGCTGGCGCGCCACGGTCAGGTGCTCGGGCCGGATCGAGATGTGCACCTCGGCGCCCAGCGGCTCGCTGACGCCGTGGCTGACGTACAGCGGGCGCGGCAGATCGGGCGTCTCGATGGCGATGTGATCGGGCTCGTCGACGACGATGGTGCCCGAGAACAGGTTGGTCGAGCCGATGAAGCCGGCCACGAAGCGGCTGGTCGGAAAGGTGTAGACGTCGCGCGGCGAGCCGACCTGCACGATCTGGCCGTCGGTCATGACGGCCAGCCGGTCGGCGATGCTCATGGCCTCGTCCTGGTCGTGCGTGACCATGATGCACGTCACGCCGACCTGCTTGAGGATGCGCACCAGCTCGATCTGGGTCTTCTGGCGGATCTGCTTGTCGAGCGCCGACATCGGCTCGTCGAGCAGCAGCAGCTTGGGCCGCTTGACCAGACTGCGGGCCAGTGCGACGCGCTGCTGCTGGCCGCCGGACAGCTGATGCGGCTTGCGGCGCGCATACTGGCCCATCTGCACCAGCTCGAGCGCGTCACGCACCCGCTCGTTGATTTCGTTGGGCTCGACGCCCTCTTGCTTGAGGCCGAAGGCGACGTTGCCCTCGACGCTCATGTGCGGAAACAGCGCGTACGACTGGAACATCATGTTGACGGGCCGGCGGTACGGCGGGATCGCCGTGATGTCCTGGCCGTCGAGCAGGATGCGGCCCGAGCTGGCGGTCTCGAAACCGGCCAGCATGCGCAGCAGTGTCGACTTGCCACAGCCGGAGCTGCCCAGCAGCGCGAACAGCTCGTTGCGCCGCACCGAGACGTTGACGCCGCGCACCGCCACGGTGTCGCCGAAAACCTTGACGAGATCCTCGACCCGGACGAACTCGTCCGGGTCGGTGGCCTGTTGCCGGGCCGCCTGACGGCTATCGGTCATGATGCCTATCGCCCCGACTTCAGTTCGGCCCACATGCGCGTCTGCAGGCGCTGCACGTTGAGCGGTTGCGGCTTGATGACGAACAGCGTCTTGGAGACCTCGGCCGGCGGATAGATCATCGGGTTGTTGGCGACGTCGGCGTCGACGAACTCGCGGGCCGCCTTGTTGGCGTTCGGGTAGAACATGTGGTTGGTGATGGCGGCGTGGACTTCGGGCGTCTCGATGTAGTTGATGAACGCATGCGCGCCATCGACGTTGCTGGCGTCCTTGGGGATGGCCATGGTGTCGAACCACGCCGGCGCGCCGCCCTGCGGGATGTAGTAGTCGATCTCGTAGGACTTCTTGGCTTCTTGCGCGCGGCGCTTGGCGATCATGACGTCGCCGGAGAAGCCGTAGACCATGCACAGGTCGCCGGCGGCCAGTTCGTCGATGTAGCCCGACGAGCTGAACTGGCGGATGTACGGGCGGATCTTCTTGAGCAGCTCGAGCGCGGCCTTGAGGTCGTCGGGATTGCTGCTGTTGGGATCCTTGCCCAGATAGTGCAGCGCGGCCGGGAACACCTGGGCGGCCTCGTCGAGCACCGAGATGCCGCAGGACTGCAGCTTGGCGGCCTTGGCCGGGTCGAACAGCGTGTCCCAGTTGCCCAGCTCGGCGCCCTCGCCCAGCGCCTGGCGCGCGCGCGTGACGTTGAAGCCCAGGCCGTTGGTGCCGTAGCCCCACGGCACCAGGTACTGGTTGCCCGGGTCGACGGTGGCGACCAGCGCCATGATGTCGGGATCGAGGTGCTTCCAGTTGGGGATCTTGCTGCGGTCGAGCTTCTGGAACAGGCCGCCCTCGAGCTGGCGCGCGGCGTAGTGGGTCGACGGCACGACGATGTCGTAGCCGGACTTGCCGGTCAGCAGCTTGGCCTGCAGCGTGTCGTTGTTGTCGTAGACGTCGTAGCGCACCTTCATGCCGGTGGCTTTCTCGAAGCCCGGCAAGGTGTCGGGCGCGGTGTATTCGGCCCAGTTATAGACGTTGACGGTGCCGCTCTGCGCCCAGGCCGTGCCGCACAGCGCCGCCAGCGCCAGTGCGCCGGCCGCGCCGCGCGTGCTGCGAGCCAGTGCCGCGATGGTTTTGCCCTGCCGCGCCTTGTATTCCATTGCCATGATGGATTCCCCCTGCGAAGACTTGCGAAAAGCGAAAACGCAAAATGATAAAGCCTTTTAGTTCGAGAAGGGCCGACTTTGGCGCCAGATTGCGTCATAAGCCGTGCGGATGCGCTCGCCCCAGGCCCGTCCCGGCGCGCCGGCGACCTTCTCGAGGGATCGTTGCAGCCGCGCCAGGTTGCCGAGCCGGGCCGCGTCGTCGAGCTGGCCCTCGCGGGCCCGGTCGAAATCGATCAGCCATGCGGCGTCGTCGGCGTCGAACAGGATGTTGTAGGCGTTGAGGTCGGCGTGCCAGACCCCATGCGCGTGCATCCGCGCGATCACGCCAGCGGCCGCCTGGCACAGCGCCGCGTCGTCGCCATGGCCGAGCCGCTCGGCCAGCGCCCGCGCACCCGGCACCCGGGCCGTCACCAGCGCGCCGCGATAGGAAAGGCCGGCGCGCCAGACCGCCGCGGCCAGCGGCTGCGGCACCGGCAGGCCGGCCGCGTGCAGCCGGTCCATCACGCTGAACTCGGCGACTGGCCGCGTGCGTGCCTCGCCGGTCCATAGATAGGAACGTTCGATCAGACGGCCGACCAGGCCGCCGCGCCGATAGTGGCGCAGCACCGCCTCGCGGCCGCCAGCGACGATGAACCAGGCGGCCTGCCGCCCCCCCACGCCGACCTGGCGCGCCGCCGCGCCGTGGCTGGCCGGATCGAACAGCGCCGCGCCGGCGGTCTCGCCGGCCTGCGACGGGCGCCACCACATGAAGCCGCCATCGATGGCCAGCCGCAGCACACCGGCGGGCATGGGCGCGTGCGCCTCAGCCTTCACGGTTGCGCATCCAGTCGGCAGTGGCGTAGAAGGTCTGCAGCAGGCGCTCGACCAGGGCCTCGGGCAGCTGCAAGTCGTGCATCGCGCGGCCCATGCAGATCACCCACTGGTCGCGCGCGGTCGAATCGATCGCGAACGGCAGGTGCCGCGCCCGCAGCCGTGGGTGGCCAAAGCGTTCGACATAGTGATCGGGGCCGCCAAAATAGCCGCACAGGAACCAAAACAGCCGCTGGCGCGCGTTCTCGAGCGACGGCCCGTGCAGCGCGCGCAGCTCGGCCAGGTCGGGCTCGATCTCCATCAGATCGTAGAAACGATCGGTGAGCGCGCGCACGCCGGGCTCGCCACCGACCTGCTCGAAGATGCTGCGGGTGGTGTCGAAGGGTTCGAAGACGGCGGGAATGGTCGCCATCATGCCTCTCTCAGGGTTACCAGCGGCGGGGCGCGCAGCACGCCGCGCAGGGCCAGCGAGCCGCCGGCCCAGGCCGCCAGGGCACCCGCGCCGGCGCCGGCCAGCCAGGGCCAGGCATGCAGCGTCAGGGTGAAATTGAACACATGGTAGGCCAAAGCGGCCGAGACCGCCGTGGCGCCGCCGGCCGCCAGCAGGCCGGCCAGCGTGCCGAGCGCCAGCAGTTCGAGGCGCTGGGCCTGCACCAGTTGCGCCCGGGTCGCGCCCAGCGCGCGCATCAACGCGGCTTCGCGGGTGCGTTCGTCGCGGGTCGAGGTCAGCGCGGCTGCCAGCACCAGCACGCCGGCGGCCAGCGTGAACAGGAACAGCCACTGCACCGCCGCCACCACCTGGTCGATCACGCCCTGCAATTGCGCGAGGATGGCGCCGACATCGAACACCGTCAGGTTGGGGAAGTCGCGCACCAGCGATTGCAGCGCCGCCTGCCCGTCGGCCGGCAGATGGAAGGACGTGATCCAGCTTTGCGGCGCCTCACCCAGCGCGGCCGGCGTCATCAGCGCGAAGAAGTTGACCCGCATCGAGTCCCAGTCGACCTCGCGCAGGCTGGTGACGGCGACGGTCACCGGCATGCCGGCGACGTCGAAGGCCAGCCGGTCGTTCAGGGCGATGCCCAGCGTCTGCGCGATGCCGGTCTCCATCGAGACCTCGGAGGCGGCCGGATCGAGCGCGCGGCCGGCGACGATCGGGCTGTGGCTCGGCACCTGGTCGGCATACGAGAGGTTGAACTCGCGATCGACCAGGCGCTGGGCGCGCTGCTCTTCGTAATCGGCCGGCGAGACCGGACGGTCGTTGATGCTGACCAGCCGGCCACGGATCATCGGCGACAGCACGGCATCCTGGATGTCGGCCAACGCCAGCCGCCGCGCCACTTCGTCGCGCTGGTCGGGCTGGATGTTGATCAGGAAGCGGTTGGGCGCGTCGGGCGGCAAGGTCTGGCGCCAGCCGGCGATCAGGTCGGTGCGGGTGATGGCCAGCAGCAGCAGCGCCATCAGGCCCAGGCCCAGCGCACAGATCTGCGCGGCCGAGGCGCCGCGCCGGCGCGCCAGCCCGGCCAGCGCGAACCGCAGGCCCGGCCGTCCCTGCACGTGGCGGCGCGCCACGTCGGCCAGCCGCAGCACCAGCCAGGCCACCAGCGCGAACACCAGGAAGGCGCCGAGGAATCCGCCGGCCACCACGCCAGCCAGCCGCACGTCGCCGGCGAACCACAGCACCAGCCCGGCGAAACCGGCGGCGCCGACCGCCCAGCCCAGCCATGCGCGCGGCGCCAGCACGTCGGCTTCGCGGCGC
>JAEZBO010000158.1 GCA_023427085.1 Pseudomonadota bacterium | reverse complement strand
AGCTCCCGGTCGGCGAGCTGCGCCTCGGCGCGGATGTGGCTCCACAGCCGCTCGCGGATCTCGGCGAGGTGCGCCTGCGCGGCGGGGGTCTGGCGGGCGGCGCGCGGCTCCTCGATGGCGACCAGCTCGCGCAGCCGGCCGGGACGGCGGCTCAGCACCGCCACGCGGTCGGCGAGGCGCAGCGCCTCGTCCAGGTTGTGGGTGACGTACAGCGCGGTGGTGCGCTCGCGCGCCCACAGGGCGAGGAAATCCTCCATCAGCAGCTCGCGCGTCTGCGCGTCGAGCGCCGACAGCGGCTCGTCCAGCAGCAGCACCGCAGGGCGCACGGCGAGCGCGCGGGCGATGCCCACGCGCTGGCGCATGCCGCCGGAGAGCTGCCGGGGCAGCGCCGCGCGGAACTCCCACAGCCCCATGCGCCGCAGGACGTCCTCGATGCGCTCGCGCCGTTCGGCCGCCGGCAGCGGGTGGTGTTCGAGGACGAGGGAGACGTTGGCCTCCACCGTGCGCCAGGGCAGCAGGGCGAAGTCCTGGAAGATGAAGGTGATCGGGTTGAGGCAGCCGGCCGGCGGCTCCCCCGCCACCGCGACGCGGCCGGAGGTCGGCTGGACGATGCCGCCGGCGATGCCGAGCAGCGTCGACTTGCCGCAGCCCGACGGGCCGATGAACGCGGTCACGCGCTTTTCGCGGATCGACATGTTCACGTTGCGAATGGCGTGGAACTTGCCGTAGTAGAAGTTCAGGTTCTTGACTTCGATCTTGCTGGCCGTCTGAGCGGCGAGTTTTGCGGAGTTTTCCATAGCGTATCCAGTGCGTTGTCAGTGGGCCTGCGGCGCTTCACTTACGAAAGAGGTTGCGTGCCAGGATGTTGATGCCCAGCACCAGCAGCGTGATCAGCGCGGCGCCGGCCCAGGCCAGCGTGTTCCAGTCCGTGAACGGGCTGGCGGCGTATTGGTAGATCACGACGGGCAGGTTGGCCATCGGGCCGTTCATGTCGAAGGACATGAACTGGTTCGACAGCGCGGTGAACAGCAGCGGCGCGGTCTCGCCCGAGATGCGGGCCACCGCCAGCAGCACGCCGGTGATGATGCCGGTGCGCGCGGCGCGGTAACAGACCAGCGTGATCATGCGCCACTTGGGGCAACCGAGCGCGGCGCAGGCTTCGCGCAGGCTGTTGGGCACCAGCAGCAGCATGTTGTCGGTGGTGCGCACCACCACCGGGATCACCAGGATCGACAGCGCCAGCGCACCGGCCCAGCCCGAGTAGTGGCCGACCTGGTAGACGTAGACGGCGTAGATGAACAGGCCGATCACGATCGACGGGGCCGACAGCAGCACGTCGTTGAGAAAGCGCGTGGCCGGCGCCAGCCAGCCGCGCTGGCCGTATTCGGCCAGGTAGGTGCCGGCCAGGATGCCGATCGGCGTGCCGATCAGCGTGCCCACGCCCGCCATCACGACGCTGCCCAGGATCGCGTTGAGCAGGCCGCCCGCCTGCCCCGGCGGCGGCGTGATCTCGGTGAACAGCGTCAGGCTCATGGCCGCGCCGCCCTTGATGATCAGCGTGGCGATGATCCAGAACAGCCAGAACAGGCCGAAGATCAGCGTCGCCAGCGACAGCGTCAGCATGATCTTGTTGACGACCCGCCGGCGGCGGTAGATCGGGTTCTCCATCCGCAGCACGGAGGCGGGAGCGGTGCGCGCTTCATTCATGGTAGGTGTGCTCGTAGCCATCAGGACTTCGCGCCTTCGGATTTGGACAGGCGCAGCAGCAGGACCTTGGACAGGGCCAGCACCACGGTGGTGATCAGGAACAGGATCAGGCCGAGCTCGATCAGCGCGGACTTCTGCATGCCGCCGGCTTCGTTGAACTCGTTGGCCAGCGCCGAGGCGATCGAGTTAGCCGGTGCAAACACCGAGTCCGGCAGCCGGAAGGCGTTGCCGATCACGAAGGTGACCGCCATCGTCTCGCCCAGCGCGCGGCCCAGGCCCAGCATGATGCCGCCGATGACGCCCGAACGGGTGAACGGCAGCACGACCTTCCACATGACTTCCCAGGTGCTGCTGCCCAGGCCGTAGGCGGACTCCTTGAGCAGCGGCGGCACCAGTTCGAACACGTCGCGCATGACCGCGGCGATGAACGGGATGATCATGATCGACAGGATCAGGCCGGCGGTGAAGATGCCGATGCCGAACGGCGGGCCCGAGAAGAAGCCGCCGATCAGCGGCAGGCTGCCGAGCGTCGAGATCATGCCGGGCTGCACGTATTTCTGGAACACCGGCACGAACACGAACAGGCCCCACATGCCGTAGATGATCGACGGGATGGCGGCCAGCATCTCGATGGCGGTGCCCAGCGGGCGGCGCAGCCAGGTCGGCGACAGTTCGGTCAGGAACATCGCGATGCCGAACGACACCGGCACGGCGATGGCCAGCGCGATGAACGAGGTCAACAGCGTGCCGACGATCGGCACCATGGCGCCGTAGACGTTATTGACCGGATCCCATTCGTTGGTCCACAGGAAGGCGATGCCGTACTCGGACAGGGTTTCTCGGCTGCCGTAGATCAGCGAAACCATGATGGCAGCCAGCAGGCTGAACACCAGGAACGCAAAGCTGCGGGTCAAATTCTTGAAAAACGCATCCATCAGCGTGTTGCGATTCTTTTGCATGGGGGAGGGAGTGCCGGTTTCAACAAGCGGGACAGGGCCGCGTCTAGGCACACTATTATCCATTACCGCGCTCATGGATGGATTTTCCGGGAAATTGAGGGGGACGAATAATCAGGGAAAGGTCCTGCCGCGGGCCGTCGTTGGTGACCGGCCGCGCGGCAGACCGGGAGCGTTGCGCTCCCGGCAGACTGCGATTACTTCCAGACGGCCTGACCCTTGCTGTCCTTGACTTCTTCAGCCCAGACCTTGCGGATCTGGTTGGTCACTTCGTCGGGCAGTGCGACGTAGTCGAGATCGGCAGCGGCCTTGCCGCCGTTCTTGAAGGCCCAGTCGAAGAAGTCGAACACGGCCTTGGTGTTGGCGGGCTTGTCAGCGACGCCTTGCACCAGGATGAAGGTGGCGGCGGTGATGGGCCACGACTTGGCGCCGGGTTCGTTGGTCAGCACCACGCCCATGCCGGGCGCGCTGTTCCAGTCGGCGTTGGCGGCGGCAGCGGCGAAGGCGTCGGCATCGGGGTTGATGCTCTGGCCGTCACGGTTGGTCAGCTGCGTGTGAGCCAGCTTGTTCTGCTTGGCGTAGGCGTACTCGACGTAGCCGATCGAGTTGGCCAACTGGCCGACGTAGGCGGCGACGCCTTCGTTGCCCTTGCCGCCCTGACCCACCGGCCACTTGACGGCCTTGCCTTCACCGACCTTGTCCTTCCAGGCGGGCGAAACCTTCGACAGGTAGTTGGTCCACAGGAAGGTGGTGCCCGAGCCGTCCGAACGATGCACGACGACGATGTCGGCGTTCGGCAGCGTCACGCCGGGGTTCAGCGCGGCGATGGCGGGGTCGTTCCACTTCTTGACGTTGCCCAGGTAGATGTCGGCCAGCACGGCGCCGGTCAGCTTCAGTTGGCCGGGCTTGATACCTTGCACGTTGACGACCGGCACGGCGCCGCCGATCACGGCGGGGAACTGGACCAGGCCGCTTTCCTTGAGCTTGGTGCCGTTCAGCGGGTCATCGGTCGCGCCGAAGTCGACGGTCTTGGCGATGATCTGTTGTTGACCGCCACCCGAGCCGATCGACTGGTAGTTGACGGCCAGGCCAGTGGCGGCCTTGTAGTCGGATGCCCACTTGGCGTAGATGGGGTACGGGAACGAAGCACCGGCGCCAGTGATGTTGACCGCCTGGACCGAGAAAGCCGCGGCGCCCAGGGCGACGCTCAACGACAACTGTTTGAATACACGCTTGAACATTGCTAGTTCCTAGTCATGTTGTGTGTTGGGGGATCTTGGAGAACAGGCCCAACGCCCTGCTTTGGTCGAATACTACGGAGGCTACGTGACATGAATATGACAGTCATATACCCGACCAAATGTGACAGAAAAAATCGGTTTATCCGGCCGCCGATGGCAAAATCGATGTTTTGCCCGGGCGATATTGGGCGGCGCGCCCGGCTCGGGCCGCCCTGCCCGCCATGACCGCAGGCGCTCAGTCGCGCAGCGCTTCGTCCAGCGTCTTGTGCAGGTTGACCGCCGCGCCGCGGCTGCGCACCAGCGAATAATCGCCATCGGGACGCTGCTGCCAGGCCAGCTGGTTGTCGCGCAGCGCCACCGTGAAGGCCTCGTGGATCACGCGTTTTTTCAGCGCCTTGTCCAGCACCGGCACCGCCAGTTCGACGCGGCGGAAGAAATTGCGCTCCATCCAGTCGGCCGAGGACAGATAGACCATCTCCTTGCCTTCGGCATGGAAATAAAACACCCGCGAATGCTCGAGGAAACGCCCGACGATCGAACGCACGCGGATGTTCTCGGACAGGCCCGGCACGCCCGAGCGCAGCGCGCAGACGCCGCGCACGATCAGGTCGATCTTGACGCCGTCCTGGCTGGCCTTGTAAAGCTCGCGGATGATCGCCGGCTCGAGCAGCGAATTCATCTTGGCCATGATGCGCGACTTGCGCCCGGCACGGGCGGCGCGCGCCTCGTTGCGGATCATCTGCACCATCGACTCGTGCAGCGTGAACGGCGACTGCAGCAGCGCCTTGAGCGTGCGGCGCGCGCCCAGGCCGGTCAGCTGCGAGAACACCTTGTCCATGTCCTCGCAGATGTCCGGATCGGCCGTCAGCAGGCCGAAGTCGGTGTACAGCCGGGCCGTGCGCGGATGATAGTTGCCGGTGCCCAGGTGGCCGTAGCGGCGGATCCGGCCGTTCTCGCGGCGCAGCACCAGCGCCATCTTGGCGTGGGTCTTGTGGCCGACCACGCCATAGACCACGTGCGCGCCGACCTCTTCAAGCCGCGCCGCCCAGTTGATGTTGGTCTGCTCGTCGAAGCGCGCCATCAGCTCGACCACCACGGTGACTTCCTTGCCGGCCTTGGCCGCCGACATCAGCAGCCGCATCAGCTCGGAGTCCTCGCCGGTGCGGTAGATGGTCTGCTTGACCGCGACCACGTCCGGGTCGCGCGCGGCCGCCGTCAGGAAGTCGATGACCGGCTGGAACGACTGATAGGGATGGTGCACCAGCCGGTCGCCGGCGGCGATCGCGGCGAACAGCTCGGCCGGCTTGCCGGCCATCTGGCTGAACGGCGCCGGCACGGCGGCCTGGTGCGACGGGAACAGCAGCTCGGCGCAGTCGTCGACGCTGCACAGCTGCATCAGCCGCGACAGGTTGACCGGACCGTTGACCCGGTAGGTGTCGGCCGGGCTGAGGCTGAACTCGCGTTGCAGGTAGGCCTCGAGCGCCGGCGGCGTCAACCGGTCGATCTCGAGCCGCACCGCGGCGCCGAAGTTGCGCTGCGACAATTCGCCTTGCAAGGCCTGGCGCAGGTTGGTGACTTCTTCCTCGTCGACGAACAGGTCGCTGTTGCGCGTCACGCGCCATTGATAGCAGCCCTGCACCTCGAGCCCCGGGAACAGCTCGCCGACGAAGGCGCGGATCAGCGCGGTCAGCAGCACGTAGCCGTGCCGATGGCCGGAGATCGCCTCGGGCATCTTCAGCAGCCGCGGCAACGCGCGCGGCGCCTGCACCACGGCGATCGAGGCCTTGCGGCCGAACGCGTCGATGCCCGCCAGCGGCACGATGAAGTTCAGGCTCTTGTTGTAGACACGCGGAAACGGGTGGGCCGGATCGAGCCCGATCGGCGTCAGCAGCGGCATGACCTCGCGATGGAAGCACTCGAGCGCCCAGGCCTGCTGCTGGGCGGTCCATTCGGGCGCCGGATGCAGCGCGATGCCCTGGGTCCGCAGCGACGGCAGGATCGCGTCGTTCAAGAGCAGGTACTGGCGCGCCACCAGCTCGTGCACGGCGGCCTGCACCCGGTCGAAGGCCTGGCCCGGCGTCAGCCCGTCGTCACCGACCTGGTCGGGCGTCTGGCGTTGCTGCTCCTTGAGGCTGGAGATGCGGATCTCGAAGAACTCGTCCAAGTTCGAACTGACGATGCAGACATAGCGCAGCCGCTCGAGCAGCGGGGTGTCGCGATGTTCGGCCATCGCCAGCACGCGCTCGTTGAACTTGAGCAGCGACAGCTCGCGATTGAGCATCAGGGGTTCGGCTGGCGGTCGGACAGACATGCGGCATCCAAAAAGGGAAACTGGGGGATATCCGAGGGGTTTTACTACACTGATATGTCAACTCTATGACACTGCGCAGCGGGGCGTCCGGGCGCCCCTGTGCGCCCCTCGGCTGGGAGATGTGCGCCGCCGGTCTCTATAATGGCGCACCGGATTGACTCGCAGTGCCTACGAATGGAACACCTTCTTGCCGCAGTAGACCTTGGCTCCAACAGCTTTCGCCTGTCCATCGGACGGGTGGTTCAGCAGAACGGGGTGGCCCAGATCTACCAGATCGACCGCCTGAAGGAGACCGTGCGGCTGGCCGCCGGCCTGGACGCGTCCAAACGCCTGTCCGACGAGGCCATCGAGCGCGCCGTGGCGGTGCTCGAACGCTTCGGCGAGCGCCTGCGCAGCTTCCACCCGAACCGGGTGCGCGCGGTCGCCACCAATACCTTCCGCGTGGCCCGCAACACGCCTGAATTTCTGCCACGCGCCGCGCAGGCACTGGGCTTCCCGATCGAGGTGATCGCCGGCCGCGAAGAGGCCCGGCTGATCTTCTCGGGCGTCGCGCACAGCCTGCCGCCCTCCTCGTCCAAGCGGCTGGTGGTCGACATCGGTGGCGGCTCGACCGAGGTCATCATCGGCAAGGGCTTCGAGCCGCTGCTGATGTCCTCGCTGTACATGGGCTGTGTCAGCTACAGCCGCCAGTTCTTTCCGGGCGGCAACGTCGATGCGCACAGCATGCGCACCGCCGAGCTGGCCGCGCGCCGCGAGATCGAGGTGATCGCCAAAGAGTACGGCAAGCTCGGCTGGAAGGAAGCCTTCGGCTCGTCGGGCACGGCCAAGGCGCTGTACGCCATCCTGGTCGAAGGCGGCCTGTCCACCACCGGCATCACGCGCGCCGGCATGGACAAGCTCAAGGACAAGATCATCAAGGCCGGCCGCGTCGTGCCGGCCGACCTGCCCGGCATCAAGATCGAGCGTGCCGACGTGCTGCCCGGCGGCCTGGCGATCATGAGCGCGGTGTTCGACGAGCTGGGCATCACCAGGATGAACACCGGTGACGGCGCGCTGCGGCTGGGCGTGCTGTACGACCTGCTGGGCCGCGACGACCACCACGACAAGCGCGACGAGTCGGTGCGGCAGTTCATGAAGCGTTATCACGTCGACGCCGCGCAGGCCGCGCGGGTGCGCCGCACCACGCTCGAGCTGTTCGACAACCTGCAGCTGGACTGCCCGCAACGCGACGAGTTGCGCCACGCGCTGGGCTGGGCCGCCGACATGCACGAGATCGGCCTGTCGATCGCCCACAACACCTATCACAAGCACACCGCCTACGTGCTCGAGAACGCCGACATGCCGGGCTTCTCGCGCGCCGACCAGTCGCTGCTGGCACTGCTGTCGCTGGGCCACCAGGGCAAGCTGGGCAAGGTCGAACCGCTGGTGCAGACCCGCGAGCAGTGGCTGGCGATCCTGTGCCTGCGGCTGGCCGCGCTGCTGCTGCGCCGCCGCGAGGACATGGCCGAACTGCCGCTGTCGGTGTCGGTACGGGGTGACTCGATCGTGGTGCGGGTCGATGCCGACTGGCGCATCGAGCACCCGCTGACCGACTTCACGCTGCAGAACGAAGAGTCCGAGTGGCGCAAGGTCGGCTTTTCGTTCGAGCTGATCAACCGCGGCTGAGCGGGCGCCGCCCGCCGCGCCAGCCAGCCGCGGCTGCCGGCCTCAGGCGACCTGCTTGTGCGCCTGCCGGGCAGCGTCGGCCGGCACCATCGCCTTGATGGTGTCCAGCCCGAAGTGCTTGCGGTACCGGTCGTCCATGTCGTCGACCGACAGCAGCATCGGGAAATCGGCGGTATTGAAGTCGGGATCCCAGGCCGGCTCGCCGCAGACCTTCGCACCCAGCTTCAGGTAACCCTTGATCAGCGGCGGCACGCGGGCGGGCAGCTCGCTGTCGAGCTTCTCGACCGGATAGCGGTGCAGCGGACGCACCAGGTGCGTGGCCGGGTCGCGCAGCGTGGGCGCCACCATGCGCCAGACCTCGGCGGCGGTCACGCCGTCGTCACGCAGGCTGACGCTGGCGCAGCCCAGCACGTACCGGTAGCCGCCGCGCCGCAGGATCTCGGCCAGGCCCGACCACAGCAGCATGATGACCGAGCCGTTGCGGTAGTTTTCGTGGGTGCACGAACGGCCGAACTCGACCAGCTCGCCGCGCAGGTGGGCCACGCCGCTGAGGTCGAACTCGGATTCGGAGTAATAGCAGCCGGCCAGCCGGGCTTTTTCGGGCGTCAGCACACGATAGGTGCCGACCACGCGCTGCGAGGGTTCTTCGCGCACCATCAGGTGCTCGCAGAACTGGTCATAGCGGTCGACGTCCAGGCCATCGAGCGAGCCGGGCAGCCGGGCGCCCATCTCGTGGCTGAATACGTTGAAGCGCAACTGCTGGATCTGGCGCAGCTCGTCGGACGAGCGGGCCAGGCCTACCGTCAGCCCGCCTTGCGCCGCGTCGGACCAGGATTTGACTGCTTTGCTTTCGGCGGGGCTATGTACCAATTCGAGCATGGCGTGAAACTCCTTAGCTATCCCAGCAGTTTGGATAGTAATTGTTTCACGTCATTGACGGTGTCATGACCGGACGATTAAGTTGCAGTCGCGCAACTGGCCCGTCCGGCCATGCGGCGCGGCGTCAGGCGCTCAGGTCGACGTCCGCCAGCTGCCGGGCGCATTGCTCGGCCAGCTCGGCCTCTTCGGCCTCGACCATCAGGCGCAGCTTGGGCTCGGTGCCCGAGGCGCGGATCAGCACGCGGCCACGGCCGTCGAGCCTGGCCTCGACCTCGGCGCGCGCGGCGTTCAGGCCGGCGTGGCTGGCCCAGTCGACGCCGGGCTGCAGCGGCACGTTGATCATGGTCTGCGGATACATGCGCAGGTCGCCCAGCCAGTCGGCCAGCGTGGTGTCGTGGCGGCGCAGCGCCGTCAGCACCTGCAGCGCGGCGATCGTGCCGTCGCCGGTGGAGTGGCAGTCCAGGCACAGCAGGTGGCCCGAGCTTTCGCCGCCGAACAGCCATCCGCGGCTTTGCAGTTGCTCGAGCACGTAGCGATCGCCGACCTGCGCGCGCTCGAACGGCACGCCCAGGCGCTGCAGCTGGCGCTCGAAACCGAAATTGGTCATCAGCGTGCCGACCACGCCGTCGACCTTGCCGCGCTCGAGGCGCTCGCGCACCACCGCATACAGCAGCTCGTCGCCGTTGTAGATGCGGCCGGCCGCGTCGACCATCTGCAGCCGGTCGGCGTCGCCGTCCAGCGCGATGCCCAGGTCGGCGCCGCGGGCCTTGACCTCGGCGGCCAGCACGTCCGGATGCAGCGCACCGACCTGCTCGTTGATGTTGAAGCCGTCCGGCTGGCAGCCGATCGCGTGCACGTCGGCACCGAGCTCGCGGAACACGTGCGGCGCGACGTGGTACGCGGCGCCATGCGCGGCGTCGACCACCAGCTTCACGCCGTTCAGGTCGAGCTCGTTCGGGAAGGTGCTCTTGCAGAACTCGATGTAGCGGCCGGCGGCGTCCTCGACCCGGCGGGCGCGGCCCAGCTTGTCGGAGGCCACGCAACCAAGCGGCTCTTCGAGCGCCTGCTCGATGGCGGCCTCGGTCTCGTCGGGCAGCTTCATGCCCTGCGCCGAGAAGAACTTGATGCCGTTGTCCTGGTAGGGATTGTGCGAGGCGCTGATGACGATGCCGGCGACCAGGCGCAAGGCGCGGGTCAGGTAGGCCACCGCCGGCGTCGGGATCGGGCCGGCCAGCAGCACGTCGATACCGGCGGCCGACAGGCCCGCCTCGAGCGCCGACTCGAGCATGTAGCCCGAGATGCGGGTGTCCTTGCCGATCAGCACGCGCGGACGGCCGCGGCTGCTGTGTTCGCGCACCAGCACCCGGCCGGCGGCATAACCCAGGCGCAGCGCGAATTCGGCGTTGATCACCGGACCGCCGACTTCACCGCGCACACCGTCGGTACCGAAATACTTGCGTTCACTCATTGAGGAATGGCTCCTTGCTCGACGGCCTGCCACACCTTCAGCGCGTCGACGGTGGCCGCCACGTCGTGCACACGCACGATCGAGGCGCCACGCGCCACGCACGCCAAGGCGGCTGCGATGCTTCCGGGCAAGCGTTCTTGCACCGGCTTGCCGGTGGCATGGCCGATCATGGATTTGCGTGAGACCCCCACCAACAGGGGGTAGCTTGAGACGCGCAGGCTGGACAGCCGGCGCAGCAGTTGGAAATTCTGGTCGGGCGTCTTGCCGAAGCCGAAGCCCGGATCGAGCACGATGCGGCGCGGATCGACCCAGGCGCCGCGCAGGCGCTGCGCGCGCGAGCCCAGGAACAGGCCGATCTCGCCGAGCAGGTCGGAGTACTCGGTGGCGCCGGCGGCGCTCTGGCCATGCTCGGCCTGCAGCGTGCGCGGGTCGCCCTTCATGTGCATGACGCACAGACCGCAGCGGCTCGACGCCACCGCCTCGATGGCGCCTGGCTCGCGAAAACCGTAGACGTCGTTGATCATGTCGGCGCCGGCAGCCAGCACGGCTTTCATGACGTCGGGCTTGAAGGTGTCGATCGACAGCGGCGCGCCACAGTCTTTCAGGCCCTCGATGACCGGCATCAGCCGAGCCAGTTCTTGCTGCACCGATACCGGCTCGGCGCCGGGGCGGGTGGACTCGCCACCGAGATCGAGGATGTGCGCGCCCTCGGCGAGCAAGGCGCGGGCATGGGCAATGGCGGCGTCGGGATCGTCACGCCCGCCGTCCGCGAACGAATCGGGCGTGATGTTGACGATACCCATCACCAGCGGGCGCTCGAGATCGAACTCGTAGCGCCCGCACAGGAACGTGTTTGCCATGCCGCGCGGACAGCCGGATCAGGCGGTGGCGGTCGCGTTGCCCGACGAACCGGGGGCGATGCCACCGGCGGGCGGCGTATCGGTGCTGTCGGACGGGCCTTGCGGCGTCTTGGGCGGACGCGGCGGCTGGTCGTTCATGATGTCGTCGATCTGGTCGGCATCGATGGTTTCCCACTCGAGCAGCGCGCGGGTCATGACTTCGACACGCTCGCGGTTGTCCTCGAGGATCTTGCGGGCCACGGCGTACTGGCTGTCGATGATGTTGCGGATCTCGGCATCGACCTTCTGCATCGTGGCTTCGGACACGTTGGTGGTCTTGGTCACCGCACGGCCCAGGAACACTTCGCCTTCGTTCTCGGCATAGACCATGGGGCCGAGCGAGTCGGTCATGCCGTAGCGCGTGACGATGTCACGGGCGATCGACGTGGCACGCTCGAAGTCGTTGGAGGCGCCGGTGGTCATCTGGTTCATGAAGATCTCTTCGGCGATACGGCCGCCGAACAGCACCGCGATCATGCTGAGCAGGCGCTCCTTGTCCATGCTGTAGCGATCGGACTCGGGCAGCTGCATCGTCACGCCCAGCGCACGGCCGCGCGGGATGATGGTGACCTTGTGGACCGGATCGGTCTTGGGCAGGCAACGCGCCACGACGGCATGGCCGGACTCGTGGTACGCGGTGTTGCGGCGCTCTTCCTCGGGCATGACGATCGAGCGGCGCTCGGCGCCCATGATGATCTTGTCCTTGGCCTTCTCGAAGTCGGACATGTCGACCGTGCGGCCGTTGCGGCGGGCAGCGAACAGCGCGGCCTCGTTGACCAGGTTGGCCAGGTCGGCGCCCGAGAAACCGGGCGTGCCGCGCGCCAGCACATTGGCGTCGACGTTCTGCGCGATCGGCACCTTGCGCATGTGGACCTTGAGGATCTGCGCGCGGCCGCGGATATCGGGCAGCGGCACCACGACCTGACGGTCGAAGCGGCCCGGACGCAGCAGCGCCGGGTCGAGCACGTCGGGACGGTTGGTCGCGGCGATCACGATCACGCCCTGGCCCGACTCGAAGCCGTCCATCTCGACCAGCATCTGGTTGAGCGTCTGTTCGCGTTCGTCGTTGCCGCCACCCAGGCCGGCGCCGCGCTGGCGGCCGACTGCGTCGATTTCATCGATGAAGATGATGCAGGGCGCCTGCTTCTTGGCGTTCTCGAACATGTCGCGCACGCGGGCCGCGCCCACGCCGACGAACATCTCGACGAAATCCGAACCCGAGATGCTGAAGAACGGCACCTTGGCTTCGCCGGCAATGGCCTTGGCCAGCAGCGTCTTGCCGGTACCGGGCGAACCGACCATCAGCACGCCGCGCGGAATGCGGCCGCCGAGCTTCTGGAACTTGGTCGGATCACGCAGGAAGTCGACCAGCTCCTGCACGTCTTCCTTGGCCTCGTCGCAACCGGCGACGTCGGCGAAGGTGATCGAATTGGTGTTCTCGTCGAGCATGCGGGCACGCGACTTGCCGAAGCTGAACGCGCCGCCCTTGCCGCCACCCTGCATCTGGCGCATGAAGAAGATCCACACGCCGATCAGCAGCAGCATCGGGAACCACGACACGAAGATGCTCATCAGCAGCGACGGCTCTTCGCGGGCCTTGCCCGATACCTGCACGCCGGCCTTCATCAGGTCGGAAACCATCCACAGGTCGCCGGGCGAGGTCAGGCTGTAGGCCCGGCCCGCGTCGGGCGTGACGTGCAGCACGTCGCCCTGGATGTCGACCTTGCGGATGCGGCCCGCGTTGGCGTCTTCCATGAATTGGGTATAGCTGACGCCTTCCTGGGACTGCGGACGGCCATCAAATTGCTTGAATACCGTGAACAGCACCAGTGCGATCACCATCCAGACCGCGACTTTGGAAAATGAATTGTTCAAGGTCGATCTCCTGCTCTCGAATCCGACCGGACCGGTGCCCGCGAGATGGGGCACCTTATTGAGTTGTCAACGCCCGATTCTACTCTGTCGGGGCAAGCGCCGCTTTGGGGCGGGGGTTACGACACATTACATGGGCATGAACCGGGGAGAAAAGACAAAATGGGCGCAGGTTTGGCGCAAAAAGCGTCAAGCTGGATGCTTCAGGCCGCGCCCGACCAGAAAGGTTTCCGACGAACGGTCACGCGAAGCCTTGGGCTTGCGCTCGACCACGCGGCGGAAATGCTGTTTGAAAGCTTCGACGATCTGCGAGAACCCGCTGCCGTGGAAGGCCTTGACGATCAGGACCCCGTCCGGCTTGAGGTGCGCCTGGGAAAATTCCAAGGCCAGATCGCACACATGCTGAATCCTAGCTGAATCGGCGGAGCTGACCCCCGATAGATTGGGGGCCATGTCCGACATTACAAGGTCTATTTTTGCGCCGGCCAGACGATTTTCGAGTTCGCGCAGCACCGAGTCCTCGCGGAAGTCGCCCAGCATGAACTCGACGCCGGCGATCGGCTCCATCGGCAGGATGTCGAGCGCCAGGATGCGGCCATCGATGATGCCGCCGGCACCGACCATGCGCTCGCGCGCGACCTGCGACCAACTGCCCGGCGTCGAGCCCAGATCGACCACGATGTCGCCTCGACGCAACACTTTTTCGATGTCGGCGATTTCAGCGAGTTTGAACGCTGCCCGTGCGCGATAGCCCTTTTGCTTGGCCATCTTGACGTACGGATCGTTGATGTGCTGCTGGATCCACTCTTTGGAAAATTTCTTCTTGGCCATTCTCGTACAATCCGGTCATGCCGAACCTTGAAATTACACCCCGCGAGCGCAGCGAACTGCGCGCCGCCGCCCACGCCTTGCGTCCTGTCGTCCTGATCGGCGACAACGGACTGACCGAGGCCGTCCTGAAGGAAATCGACCTTGCATTATCCGCCCACGGGCTGATCAAGGTGCGCGCCGGTGGCGACGACCGTGAGGCCCGTGAAGCCATGCTGGCCAATATCTGCGACACGCTCTCGTGCGCGGCCGTGCATCACCTTGGCAAGATGCTGATCCTGCATCGCCCGACCGCCAAGGACCTCGAGGCCCGCAAGCCCGCCACCCGCGCGCTGCGCAAGAAAGCCAGCGATCCGCACGTGCCCAAGAAGCAGGCCGCCGAGGGCCGCACCACGCCCAAGCAGCCGGCCCGGCCCGAAAAGGAAACCGTCGAGCCGGTACGCCGCGATCCCTACGACACCGACCGCCCGGCACGCCCGAGCACCCGTGTGCCGCTGAAAAAAGCCGCCGCGCCCCGGCGTGCCGGCAGCGCGCTGTCGCTGCGCGCCGGCGCCCGCCGCAGCGGCACGACTCAGCGTACCGCCGCGACCAGCCGCAGGCCCAGCAAGGCCACCAGCAAGTAGATCACCGTGGACACGCCGTGCAGCAGGCCGAAGTCGGCCCACGGCGGCACGGACTGGCCCGCGGCCAGCAAGGCGCGGCCGTGATCCATGATGGGCTTGAGGCCGAAATAGCCCAGGCCCACCCCCACCGCCATCAGCAGCGTCGCCTTGCGCCCCGCCGGCCCGAGGGCCTGGCCACCGGCCGCCCGGTCGAGCAGCCACATCAGCACCGCCGCCGCCAGGCCGGCGACGGCCTGGTAGAAGAACCGCACCGCGACCACCTTGCCTGCCTGCGCCGGGCCGAGCGTGACGAACAGCGTCGGCGCCACCAGCAGGCCCACGCTCCACAACGAGCCGCACCACAGCGCGGCCAGGATACGAACGACGGTCGACATCTACGCCTGCCTGCATCAAAAGGCCTGGGGCCGGGAACCGGTCAGAGGTACTTGACCTCGATGATCTCGTATTCGCGCACGCCGGACGGCGCGTTGACCTCGACCACGTCGCCGGCCGACTTGCCGATCAGCGCGCGCGCCACCGGGCTCGACACCGAGATCAGGTTGTTGCGGATATCGGCCTCGACGTCGCCGACGATCTGGTAGATCACGCGTTCGCCGGACTCGAGGTCCTCGATATCGACGGTCGAGCCGAACACCGCCTTGCCGTCGGCCTGCAGTTCGGCCGGATCGATGATCTGGGCATTGGACAGCGTGCCTTCGAGCTCGCTGATGCGGCCCTCGATGAAGCCCTGCCGCTCGCGCGCGGCGTCGTATTCGGCATTCTCGGACAGATCACCCTGCGCGCGCGCTTCGGCGATCGCATTGATGACCTCGGGACGCTCGACGGTCTTCAGACGATGCAGTTCTTGCTGCAGGCGCTCGGCGCCGCTCGCAGTCAGGGGAATGGCGGACATGTCTCTTCCTATCAAACAACAATGCATAAACCGCCGCCGGCCCGTTGCGGGCATCAAGGCTGACCCTTGCGGCGGCTGGACGGCAAAAAAAATCAACCACACGCTTCACGGACGGAAGCGATCGACACCAGAACGATTCATGGTCAGGCCTGCGGAAAGCAGGCTGGCCGGCGCGCTTGCGCGGATGACCGGCAGGTCGGGCCCGCCGGTGCAGACTGGCTTGCGCCGGCTCGCGGCCTGCCGCGCAGGCCGCCGTTTGCCTAGGCGGCAAAAACTAAAACCCCGGTCGGCGCAACCGGGGTCTTCAGAACGAATTGTCGGCAAACTTCGGCCGAATTGCAAGCGGCCCCGCCCCGGCGGGCAGGGCCTGGCCGGCCTCGCCTAGCTGACGCTGCGTCCGGCGCCGGGCCTGAGCATGGCGTACAGCAGGATCGCGCCGAACGTCGCGGTGCCGATGCCGTTCAGGTGGAAGTCGCCCAGCTTGAGCGTGAAGTCGCCCGCGCCCATGACCAGCGTGACCGCGGCCACGATCAGGTTGCGGTTGTCGCTGAAGTCGACCTTGTTGACGACCCAGATGCGCGCGCCGGCCACCGTGATCAGGCCGAACACGACGATCGACATGCCGCCCAGCACCGGGCCGGGGATGGTCAGGATCAGCGCGCCGAACTTGGGCGAGAAACCCAGCACGATGGCGATCAGCGCGGCGATCACGAACACCAGCGTCGAGTAGATGCGGGTGACCGCCATCACGCCGATGTTCTCGGCGTAGGTGGTCACGCCGGTGCCGCCGACGCTGCCCGACACCATCGTCGCGACACCGTCGCCGACGAAGGCGCGGCCCAGGTAGCGGTCCATGTCGCGGCCGGTCATGGCGCTGACGGCCTTGATGTGGCCGAGGTTCTCGGCCACCAGGATCACCGCCACCGGCACGATCAGGCCCATCGCCGAGGCCTGGAACACCGGCGCGGCGAAGCTGGGCAGGCCGAACCAGGCGGCCTGCGCAACGCCGGAGAAGTCGATCGGCTTGCCCAGGCCCATGCCGTTGGTCAGCACCGCGTAGATCACGCAGGCCAGGATCAGGCCGATCAGGATCAGCAGCCGCTGCATCATGCCGCGCGACCAGACCGCCACGCCGCCCACGCAGACGATCGTCACGACCGCCATGATGGCGTCGAAGGTCGAACCGCCCATCGCGCCGCGCGCCGCGATCGGCGCCAGGTGCAGGCCGATCACCGCGACCACCGAGCCGGTCACCACCGGCGGCATCAGCCGGTCGATCCAGGCCGCGCCGGCGCCGCCGCGGGCGTTGGCGACCCACACCAGGATGCCGATCAGCGTATAGGCCAGGCCGCAGGCGATGATGGCGCCCAGCGCCACGCCGATGTTGGCGTTGGGACCGCTGCCGGCATAACCGGTCACCGCGATCACGCCGCCGATGAACGCAAAGCTCGAGCCCAGGTAGCTGGGCACCCGGCCGCGCACGAACAGGAAGAAGATCAGCGTGCCGATGCCCGACATCAGGATCGCGACGTTGGGATCGAAGCCCATCAGCAAGGGGGCCAGCACGGTCGAGCCGAACATCGCGACCACGTGCTGCGCGCCCATGGCGACGTTCTGACCCGGCGACAGGCACTCATCGGGGGCGATGACGGTGCCGTCGGTGCCGTTCACGCGGCGCCAGCGGGGGAAAAAAGACTCGGACATCAGCACCCCTCCCAGGGTTTTGTTTTTGAGGCGCGGCGTGGGACGCGAGCCCGCGCGAGCGGCGAAAGTTTATTTCCAGCAGGTGCCGGCGGCAAGCAAATACGTGCTTGCTTCTACAATCAGGGACGAACACGTGGCGATCCTGCACTGCTAGCGCCGTCGCCACGGCCCTGCCCCTTACCGAGACCCCGCAACCCATGACTGAAATCTGGTTCATCCGCCACGGCGAAACCGACTGGAACGTGGCCCGCCGCATGCAGGGCTGGCAGGACATCCCGCTCAACGACAATGGCATCGAGCAGGCCCGCAAGCTGGCCGGCCGGCTCAAAGCCGATGGCGAGCGCTCGCCGTTCGCGGCGCTCTACAGCAGCGACCTGATGCGCGCGCACGACACCGCCAGCGCGGTCGCCGAACAGCTCGATCTGCGCGTGCGCACCGAGCCGGGCGTGCGCGAACGCTGCTTCGGCGTGCTCGAAGGCGTCGATCTCGAACAGATGGACCAGTTGCAGCCCGAGGCCGCGCGCTCGTGGAAAAGCCGCGAGGCCAACAGCCCGCTCGAGGGCGGCGAGACGCTCGGCCAGTTCCGTGCCCGCGTGGTCGACGCGGTCGACGCGCTGGCGCAGCGCCATGCGCACGAACGCATCCTGGTGTTCACCCACGGCGGCGTGCTGGACATCATCTGGCGCCATGCGCAGAACCTGCCGCTGACCGCGCCGCGCGATTCGCTGCTGCTCAACGTCAGCATCAACCGCATCAACGTCGACCAGGGCCGCTGGCGCATCTCCAGCTGGGGCGACGTGGCGCACGTGCATGCGCCGGTCGAGGACGACTTCTCGGCGCGCTAAGCGACTCAGCGGCGCGGCTTGCGCGGCGCGTTGCGGGCCGCGCGGTCGTACAGCCAGTCCGGCAGCAACCGCATCAGCCGGGCCACCACGCCCATCTGCCACGGGATCACCGTGTACGAGACGCCGCGGTCGATGGCCGCCTGCGCGCGCAGCGCGAAGGCATCGGCGTCCATCAGGAACGGCATGCCGTAGGGATTGCCGGCCGTCATCGGCGTGCGGATGTAGCCCGGCGCGATCGTCACGACACCGATGCCGGCGCCGCCCAGCTCGAGCCGGAGGCTCTCGCAATAGGTCGCCACCGCGGCCTTGGACGCGCTGTAGGCGCCGGCGCCCGGCAGCCCGCGCACGCCGGCCACGCTGCCGATGCCGACCAGCCGGCCCTGCCCTTGCGCCCGCATCGCGGCGATGAACGGCTCGAAGGTGGCGACGGTGGCCAGCAGGTTGGTGTCGACGATGGCCTTGAAGACCTCGAAATCCTCGGCGTGCTCGGATAGCGTGCCGGCGCTGATGCCGGCGCTGGCGATCACCACGTCGATGCGGCCGGCGCCGGCGGCCAGGAAGTCCGCCGCCGCCGCATGCAGGGCCTGGCGCTCGCGCACGTCGACCACGTAATGGCGGTGCTGACCCGGCAGGCTGTCGCGCAATGCCAGCAAGGCGTCCTCGCGCCGGCCCAGCAGGCCCAGCGTGGCGCCGGCGGCGGCGTAGCGGCGCGCCAGCGCCTGGCCCAGGCCGCTGCTGGCACCGGTGATGAAGACACGCATGGCCGACCTCCTCGATGGCGCGGCCCGCAGGCCGCGCGTCGCCGGACCGCTTATTGCTGCGCCAGCGAAGCGTGCAACTCTTGCAGCGGATAGACCTGCAGGCCCAGGCCCTGACGCAGGTAGTGCATGCCCTCGACCGCGGCGCGCGCACCGGCGATGGTCGTGAAGAACGTCACCCGCGCGGCCAGCGATTGCGTACGGATCGTGCGCGAATCGGCGATCGCGTTGCGGCGCTCTTCGACGGTGTTGATCACCAGCGAGATCTCGCCGTTCTTGAGCATGTCGACCACGTGCGGGCGGCCTTCGGTGACCTTGTTGACCGACTGCACCGGGATGCCGGCCGCCTCGATCTCGGCGGCGGTGCCGCGCGTCGCGACGATCTTGAAGCCCAGCGCATGCAGGCCACGCGCCACTTCGACGGCACGCGGCTTGTCCTGGTTCTTGACGCTGATGAAGGCGGTGCCCGACTCGGGCAGGCGCACGCTGGCCGCCAGCTGCGCCTTGACGAAGGCTTCGCCGAAGCTGTTGCCCACGCCCATGACTTCGCCGGTCGACTTCATCTCGGGGCCGAGGATGGTGTCGACGCCCGGGAACTTGACGAACGGGAACACGGCTTCCTTCACCGAGAAGTAGGACGGCACCACTTCCTTGGTGACGCCCTGCTCGGCCAGCGTCTTGCCGGCCATCGCACGCGCGGCGATCTTGGCCAGTTGCAGGCCGGTGGCCTTGGACACATAGGGCACCGTGCGCGAGGCGCGCGGGTTGACTTCGAGCACGAAGACTTCGTTGTCCTGGATCGCGAACTGCACGTTCATCAGGCCGGTGACGTTCAGCGCACGCGCCATCATGCTGGTCTGGCGCTTGATCTCGGCGATCTGTTCGGTCGACAGCGAATAAGGCGGCAGGCTGCAGGCCGAGTCGCCCGAGTGCACGCCGGCCTGCTCGATGTGTTCCATCACGCCGCCGATGAAGACGGTCTGGCCGTCGGCCAGGCAGTCGACGTCGACTTCGGTCGCGTTGTTCAGGAAGCGGTCCAGCAGCACCGGCGAATCGTTGCTGACCTTGACCGCTTCGCGCATGTAGCGCTCGAGGTCTTGTTGTTCGTGCACGATCTCCATCGCGCGGCCGCCCAGCACGTAGCTGGGACGCACGACCAGCGGATAGCCGATCTCGCCGGCGTGCGCCAGCGCCTCGGCTTCGGTGCGCGCGGTGCGGTTGGGCGGCTGGCGCAGGCCGAGCTTGGTCAGCAGCTTCTGGAAGCGCTCGCGGTCTTCGGCGATGTCGATCGACTCGGGGCTGGTGCCGATGATCGGCACGCCGTTGGCCTCGAGGGCACGCGCGAGCTTGAGCGGGGTCTGGCCGCCATACTGCACGATCATGCCGACCGGGTTTTCCTTGTGGACGATCTCGAGCACGTCCTCGAGCGTCAGCGGCTCGAAGTACAGGCGGTCGGAGGTGTCGTAGTCGGTCGAGACGGTCTCGGGATTGCAGTTGACCATGATGGTCTCGTAGCCGTCTTCGCGCAGCGCCAGCGCCGCATGCACGCAGCAGTAGTCGAACTCGATGCCCTGGCCGATGCGGTTCGGACCGCCGCCCAGCACGATGATCTTCTTGCGGTCGGTCGGCTGCGCCTCGCACTCTTCCTCGTAGGTCGAGTACATGTAGGCGGTGTTGGTCGAGAACTCGGCCGCGCAGGTGTCGACGCGCTTGTAGACCGGGCGCACGTTGAGCTGGTGGCGCAGCTTGCGCACCTCGCTCTCGGCGGTGTCGAGCAGGAAGGCCAGGCGGCGATCCGAGAAGCCGCGGCGCTTGAGCTGCCACAGCGTGTCGTAGTCGAGCTCGGCCAGCGTCTTCTGTTCGAGCGCCAGTTCGATGTCGACGATCTCCTTGATCTGCGACAGGAACCACGGATCGATCTTGGTCAGCGCATGCACCTCGTCGAGCGAGAAGTTCTGCGCGAACGCGTCGCCGACGTACCAGATCCGCTCGGGACCCGGCTCGCCCAGCTCGACCTGCAGCTTTTCGCGGTCGGTGGTCTTCTGGTTCAGGCCGTCCACGCCCACTTCGAGGCCGCGCAGGGCCTTCTGGAAGGATTCCTGGAAGGTACGGCCGATGGCCATGACTTCGCCGACCGACTTCATCTGCGTGGTCAGGCGCGAATCGGCGGTGGGGAATTTTTCGAACGCAAAACGCGGCACCTTGGTGACCACGTAGTCGATCGACGGTTCGAACGACGCGGGCGTGGCGCCGCCGGTGATCTCGTTCTTGAGTTCATCGAGCGTGTAGCCGACGGCCAGCCGCGCGGCGACCTTGGCGATCGGGAAGCCGGTGGCCTTGGAGGCCAGCGCCGACGAACGCGACACGCGCGGGTTCATCTCGATGACGATCATGCGGCCGTTGGCGGGGTTGACCGCGAACTGCACGTTCGAGCCGCCGGTGTCCACGCCGATCTCGCGCAGCACCGCGATCGACGCGTTACGCATGATCTGGTATTCCTTGTCCGTCAGCGTCTGCGCCGGCGCGACCGTGATCGAGTCGCCGGTGTGCACGCCCATGGGATCGAGGTTTTCGATCGAGCAGACGATGATGCAGTTGTCGGCCTTGTCGCGGACCACTTCCATCTCGAACTCTTTCCAGCCCAGCAGCGACTCTTCGATCAGCAGCTCGCTGGTCGGCGAGGCCTCGAGGCCGCGGCGGCAGATGGTCTCGAACTCTTCGGCGTTGTAGGCGATGCCGCCGCCCGAACCGCCCATCGTGAAGCTGGGACGGATCACGGCCGGGAAGCCCGAGGTGCCGGTCTCGGTCGCGATGCGGCGCTGCACGTCCCAGGCTTCGTCCATGCTGTGGGCGACGCCCGACTTGGCCGATTCCAGGCCGATGTCGTTCATGGCCAGCTTGAACTTCTGGCGGTCTTCGGCCTTTTCGATCGCGTGCTCGTTGGCGCCGATCAGCTCGACGCCGTGCTTCTCGAGCACGCCATGGCGCGCCAGGTCGAGCGCGCAGTTGAGCGCGGTCTGGCCGCCCATGGTGGGCAGCAGCGCATCGGGCTGCTCGCGCTCGATGATCTTTTCGACGGCCTGCCAGGTGATCGGTTCGATGTACGTGACATCGGCCGTCTCCGGGTCGGTCATGATGGTGGCCGGATTGCTGTTGACCAGCACGACGCGGTAGCCCTCGGCCTTGAGGGCCTTGCAGGCTTGCGCGCCGGAGTAGTCGAATTCGCAGGCCTGCCCGATGATGATGGGGCCGGCGCCGATGATGAGGATGCTTTTCAGGTCTGTACGCTTGGGCATGGCTTCTATCTCTGTTGCCGTCGCGCCGGCCCGCTGCAGCAGGCGGCCCGTGGGGGCCGGCCTGCCGCGGGCGCGGCGCGAGGCGAATTATTTTTTGCTCATCAGGCCGATGAACTTGTCGAACAGCTCGATGATGTCGTGCGGTCCGGGGCTGGCTTCGGGGTGGCCCTGGAAGCAGAAGGCCGGGCGGTCGGTGAGCTCGAAGCCTTGCAGCGTGCCGTCGAACAGCGACACGTGGGTGACCCGTGCGTTGGCCGGCAGGCTGCTGGCCTGCACCTCGAAACCGTGGTTCTGGCTGGTGATGAACACGCGGCGCGACTGCAGGTCCTGCACCGGGTGGTTGGCGCCGTGGTGGCCGGTCTTCATCTTGCCGGTCTTGCCGCCGACGGCCAGGCCGAGGATCTGGTGGCCCAGGCAGATGCCGAACACCGGCAGCTTGCGCTCGAGGAACACCCGGGTCGCCGCCACTGCGTAGTCGCAGGGCTCGGGATCGCCGGGGCCGTTGGCCAGGAACACGCCATCGGGGGCCAGCTTGAGGACCTCGTCGGCCGGCGTCTGCGCCGGCACCAGCGTGATGCGGCAGCCGCGGTCGGCCAGCAGGCGCAGGATGTTGCTCTTGACGCCGAAGTCGTAGGCGACCACGTGGTAATCCTGCCCGCTCGGCGCGGCATAGCCTTCGCCCAGCTGCCAGGTGCCTTGTTTCCAGTCGCTGCGCTCGGTGATCGACACCACGCGGGCCAGGTCCTGGCCGGACATGCCGGGAAAGCCGCGCGCCAGTTCGACGGCGCGTTCGCTGTCGTCGCCGACCAGGATGCAGGCGCCTTGCGCGCCCTTGTCGCGCAGGATGCGGGTCAGCTTGCGGGTGTCGATGCCCGAGATCGCCACCACGCCTTGCGCGGCCAGGTAGTCGGGCAGCGACTGCGTGGCGCGGAAGTTCGACACGCGGGCCGGGCAGTCGCGCACCACCAGGCCGGACGCGAACACCCGGCGGGCCTCGATGTCCTCGTCGTTGACACCGGTGTTGCCGATGTGCGGATACGTGAGCGTGACGATCTGGCCGTTATAGCTGGGATCGGTCAGGATCTCTTGGTAGCCCGTCATGGAGGTGTTGAAGACCACTTCGGCGACCACATGGCCCGGCGCGCCTATGGAAACGCCCCGAAAAATGGTACCGTCCGCCAGAGCTAGGATTGCAGGAGGGAACGCGGTGGATCCCTCAGGTAGAAGTGACGGCAGCACAGTAAACCCCGGTGTCAAGAATCGATAATCAAACCTTGGGATTATACCGCGCCTGGCGTGACAAGCCGGCTGACCGCGACTTTACTGGCTGAGCGGCCGATATCACCCGCTCTTGGCGCATGCCGCGGGGCGGGCCTTGCGCCACCAGGCAAGACGGCCCCGCTCGGGCCGACAGCGTCCCCGCAAGGTCATGGCGCGCCGGTACACTGGTCGTTTCCTCTTCAGCCTGAGCCTAATTCCGATGACCAGCCAGCTCGACTCCCTGCGCCGCGTGACCACGGTAGTGGCCGACACCGGTGACCTGGAAGCCATCCGCCAGCACCGCCCCACCGACGCCACCACCAATCCCAGCCTGATTCTCAAGGCCGTCCAGCAAGAGGCCGGCGGCGCGCTGCTGGCGCGGATCGTGCGCGAACATCCGGGCGCGCCGGCCGCCGAATTGCTCGACCGCCTGCTGGTCGCCTTCGGCGTCGAGATCCTCAAGCTGGTGCCGGGCCGCGTCTCGACCGAAGTCGACGCCCGCCTGTCCTTCGACACGCGCGGCAACGTCGAGCGTGCGCGCGGCCTGATCGCGCTCTACGAGGCGGCCGGCATCCCGCGCGAACGGGTGCTGATCAAGATCGCCTCGACCTGGGAAGGCATCCAGGCGGCCCGCCAGCTGCAGGCCGAAGGCATCCGCTGCAACATGACGCTGCTGTTCTCGTTGTGCCAGGCGGTCGCGTGCGCCGACGCCAAGGTGCAACTGATCTCGCCCTTCGTCGGCCGCATCTACGACTGGTACAAGAAAAGCGCGGCGGCCAAGTGGGACGAGGCGGCCAGCGCCGGCGCCAACGATCCGGGCGTGCAGTCGGTGGCGGCGATCTACCGCTACTACAAAAAATTCGGCATCGCCACCGAGATCATGGGCGCGAGCTTTCGCAACGCCGGCCAGATCCGCGCGCTGGCCGGCTGCGACCTGCTGACCATCAGCCCCGAGCTGCTGGCGCAGTTGTCGCAAGAGCAAGGCGAGCTGCCGGTGCAGCTGACGCCGGCCGCGGCGCAGGCGGCCGACATCGCCGCGCTGCCGGCCGACGAGGCCAGCTTCCGCTTCCAACTCAACGAAGAGGCGATGGCCACCGAAAAGCTGGCCGAGGGCATCCGGGTGTTCTGCGCCGACGCGGTCAAGCTCGACAACCTGATCGAGGCGGCGCGGGGCTGAGCGGCTCAGCAGCCGCTGGGCTTGGGGGTCTTCTCGACCGCTAGGCCGAACAGCGGCCGCAGATGCACGCCCAGCGCGCTGCCGGCGAACGCCGCCGGCAGCCAGATCCAGCCGTGCACGCTGCCCGACAGGATGCCGCTGAAATAGGCGCCGATGTTGCAGCCGAAGGCCAGCCGCGAACCGTAGCCGAGCAGGATGCCGCCGACCACCGCGCCGACCAGCGAGCGGCGCGGGATGCGCCAGACCGGCGCGAACTTGCCGGCCGCCGCGGTCGCGGCCAGCGCGCCGAGTATCAGGCCGATGTCCATCACCGAGGTGATGTCGCGGCTGACCGGTGCGCTCAGCGGCGCCGGATTGTTGGCCCAGAAGCTCCAGCTGGCCGGGTCGGCGCCCAGCAGCGCGGCGCCCTTCGAGCCCCACAATGCGAAGGCCGAGGTCACGCCCCACGGCCGGCCGGCCAGCGCCAGCGTCGCAAAATTGAGCAGCACCAGTGCGGCTGCGCCCCAGATCAGCGGCCATGGGCCGCGCAGCAGCGTGGCCGGCCGCGCGGTCTGGCGCGCCGACGAGATCGTGCGGCCGTGGCGCCGGCGCTCGAGCAGCACCGTCAGGCCGGCGATGGCGGCGAACACCGCCAGGTTGGCCAGCAGGGCCGGCCACAAGCCCCACGCGTGCACCAGCGAGATCGGCGCCAGTGCCGGCAGATTGCTCCACCAGTCGAAGTGCAGCACCGCCAGCACCGAGCCGACCACAAAAAAGAACAGGGTCACCAGCATGCGGGTGTTGCCGCCACCGACCGCGAACAGCGTGCCCGATGCGCAGCCGCCGCCCAGCTGCATGCCCACGCCGAAGATGAACGCACCAAGGATCACCGACACGCCGGGCGGCGACACGAAGCCGGCCACCGGCTGGCCGGCCAGCACGCCTTGCGCCAGGAACGGAAAGAACAGCAGCACGCCCAGCGCCAGCATCAACATCTGCGCGCGCAGCCCCGCACCGCGGCGGTCGGACACGAACACCCGCCAGGCCTGCGTGAAGCCGAACGACGCGTGGTACAGCGAGACGCCCAGCAGCGCGCCGACGATCCACAGCGCGCTCTGGCGGCCGCTGACGGTCTGCGCCAGGTACAGTGCGCCAGCCGCCAGCAGCGCCAGCGAGAAGAACAAGGTCTTGCGGTTGAGGGGCGGCAGCGGTGGCAGCGCGGTGACACCGGCCGGCGACGCGGACATCGTCGTGGACATAAGGGAATACCCTGATAGATCGATCAATCCTCGAGGGTACTGCGGACGCCCGGCGGCCTAGCGACATCCTGGCGATTTATATATTTCTTTTGGAAATATAGAAGCTGGATTTTTGAACCGCGAGCAATACCTGCCCGCGGCGCCAGCGCCTGCGCCGGCGCCGTGGCCGCGCCGGACGCTAGAGCTTCTCGGTCTCGCCCGACTTGGGCTGCCAGCGCATCAGCCGTTTCTCGGCCACGCCGACCAGCCCATCGAGCAGCAGCGCAAACGCCGTCAGCACCAGGATGCCGGCGAACACCGTGTTGACGTCGAAGGTGCCTTCGGCCTGCAGGATCAGATAACCCACCCCCTGCGCCGAACCCAGGTACTCGCCGACCACCGCGCCGACGAAGGCCAGCCCCACCGAGGTATGCAGGCTCGAGAACACCCAGCTGGTGGCCGACGGCAGATAGACGTAGCGCAACAGCCGGCGCTTGTCGGCGCCCAGCATGCGGGCATTGTCGAGCAGCGTGGGACTGACCTCGCGCACGCCCTGGTAGACGTTGAAGAACACGATGAAAAACACCAGCGTGACCGCCAGCGCGACCTTGGACCAGATGCCCAGGCCGAACCACATGCCGAAGATCGGCGCCAGGATCACGCGCGGCATCGAGTTGGCCGCCGTGATGAACGGGTCGAGGATGGCGCTGGCGGTACGCGACAGCCCCAGCCACAGGCCGAACACCAGCCCGGCCACGGTGCCGATGACGAAGGCCAGCACGGTCTCGGTCAGCGTCACGCCCAGGTGCCGGTAGATGTCGGCGTTGACGACGAACCAGTTCCAGATGCGGCTCCAGACCTTGAGCGGCTCGCCGAAGAAGAACGCGATCTTCGGATCGCGCGAGATGACATGCCAGACCAGCAGGATGGCGACCAGCAAGACCAGCTGGCACAGCCGCGCCTGGGGAGAACCCGCTTTGATGACCATGATGTTCAAGCCCGTTTCTGCTGGGCATAGCCCTTGAGCACTTCATCGCGCAGCACCGACCAGATGGCCGCGTGCAGCTCAACGAAACGCGGATTCATGCGGACCTCGGCGACGTCGCGCGGACGCGGCAGGTCGATGACGAACTCGCCGATCGGATGGGTGCCCGGCCCGGCCGACAGCACCACCACCCGGTCGCTCATGGCGATGGCCTCGTCCAGGTCGTGCGTGATGAACAGCACGGCCTTGCGCTTGGCCATCCACAGGTCGAGAACCTCGTTCTCCATCAGCTGGCGGGTCTGGATGTCGAGCGCCGAGAACGGCTCGTCCATCAGGATGATGTCCGGATCGCGGATCAGCGTCTGCGCCAGCATCGTGCGCTTGCGCATGCCGCCCGACATCTGGTGCGGATACCGCTCTTCGAAGCCGCCCAGGCCGACCCGCCGCATCCACTCGCGGCCCTGCTCGAGCGCCTGCGCGCGCGGCACGTCGGCGAACTCCAGGCCGGCGATCACGTTGTCCAGCGCGCTGCGCCACGGCAGCAGCGCCTCGCCCTGGAACATGTAGCCGGCGCGGCGGTTGATGCCGCGCAGCGGCTCGCCGAACACCTTCACCTCGCCGCTGGACGGCGCGAGCAGGCCCGCGCCGACGTTGAGCAAGGTCGATTTGCCGCAGCCGGTGGGGCCGACCACCGAGACGAACTCGCCGGCCGCCACGTGCAGCGTGGTGTCCTGCACCGCCGTATAGCGCTGGCGGCGATCCTCCCGCGACACGAAGGTGCAGGAGATGTCCTGCAAGGACAGTGCCGCGTCAGCCATTGGGATATTTTTTGTTGGCGCGGGTCGCGAACTCGTTGGTCCAGGCCTTGGCCGGATCGATCTTGTCGGCCGGGAAGTCGGCGATATAGGCCGACAGCGCCTTGAGCGCGGTGGCCGCGCCGTCCTCGGGGATCATGCCGTCGGGCGACAGGCCGTCGAGGCTCTTGCGCACCGCGGCCTTGTAGACCTCGGGCTCGCCCAGCAGGAAGGTCGAAGGCACGGTCTTGGCCACCTCGTCGACACCGGCCTTCTGGATCCACTTGTCGGCACGCACGATGGCGTTGGCGAGCGCCTGCGCGGTGTTCGGGTTGGCCTTGAGCCAGGCCTCCGGCGCGTACAGCGAACCGGCCGGCATGTTGCCGCCGAAGATCTTGAGCGTGTCCTTCATGGTGCGGGTATCGGCGATGGTCAGCAGGTCGCCGCCCTCTTCGAGCATCGAGACCACCGGATCGGTGTTGGAGATCGCATCGATCTGGCCGCTGCGCAGCGCGGTGACCGCGCCGGCGCCGGCGCCCACGCCGATGATCGCGACGTCGGAGGCTTTCAGGCCATGCTGGGCCAGGAAGAAGTTGACCAGCATGTTGGTCGACGAGCCCGGTGCGGTCACGCCGATCTTCTTGCCCTTGAGGTCGGCCGGCGTCTTGTAGCCGGCCATGTTCTTCTTGGACACGCCGAAACCGATCATCGGCGCGCGGCCCTGCAGCACGAAGGCGCGGTAGTCCTGGCCCTTGGACTGCATGTGCAGCGTGTGCTCGAAGGCGCCCGAGACCACGTCGGCGCTGCCGCCGACCACCGCTTGCAGCGCCTTGGAGCCACCGGCGAAGTCCGAAATCGTCACGTCCAGGCCTTCGTCCTTGAAGTAGCCCAGTTGCTCGGCGATGGTCAGCGGCAGGTAGTACACCAGCGCCTTGCCGCCGACGGCGATATGGACCTTGGACGATTCGGGCTTCTGGGCAAACGTCAGCGCGGGCACTGCGCCCAGCACGCCGGCCGCCCCCGCGGCCTGCAAGATGCGACGACGACTGAAACTCATGGCTGTCTCCTGGCGATTGTCATGGTGTCTGCCGATCTGGCCAGAGGGCCGGACCGCTGCACGATCGCCAGAATGCCCCCGGCGCCTGGCCGCGCCTATCGGGGATTGCCCCAGGGGGACAGATGCCGGATCAGGTGGAGCGGCGCTCCATCAACGCCCAGGCGATGGTGCCGGCGTCGACATATTCGAGCTCGCTGCCCGCCGGCACGCCACGCGCCAGACGCGTCACCGCCAGCCCGCGCGCGCGCAGCGCCTCGGCCAGGAAATGCGCGGTGGTCTCGCCCTCGGCGGTAAAGTTGGTGGCCAGGATGACTTCCTGCACCACGCCATCACCGGCGCGCGCCAGCAGCCGGTCGAAATCCAGTTCGCGCGGACCGACGCCCTCCAATGGCGCGACGCGGCCCATCAGCACGTAATACAGGCCACGGTAGCCGTGGCTGGACTCGATCACGTTCTGGTCGGCCGGTGTCTCGACGATGCACAGCTGGCTGGCGTCGCGGCGCGGATTCAGGCAGGTCGGACAGACCTCGTCCTCGGTGAAGGTGTTGCAGCGCGCGCAATGACGCAGCCGCTCGACCGCGCCCGACAGGCTGCGCGCCAGCATGTCGGCGCCGGTCTGGTCGTGCTGCATCAGGTGGTAGGCCATGCGCCGCGCCGAGCGCGCACCCACGCCCGGCAGCCGCCGCAAGGCCTCGATCAGCTCGAGCAGCGGTTCAGGTTCGGGCAGGCTCGGACGATCCATCAGCCGGGCGGCCTCAGAAAGGCAGCTTCATCCCGGGCGGCATCGGCATGCCGGCCGTGACCGAGGACATCTTCTCCTGCGAGGTGGCTTCGGCCTTGCGCAGCGCGTCGTTGAACGCGGCGGCGACCAGGTCTTCGAGCATGTCCTTGTCTTCTTCGAGCAGGCTGGGGTCGATGACCACGCGCTTGACGTCGTGGCGGCAGGACATCGAGACCTTGACCAGCGAGCCGCCAGCCGCGCCTTCGACGATGATGTCGGCCAGGGCGTCCTGGGCCTTCTTCATGTTTTCCTGCATCTGCTGCGCCTGGCGCATCAGGCCGGCGAGTTGTCCTTTCATCATGATGGGATCTTCCGTAGAGGTGAACCGCGCGGCGCTCAGGCCGCGGCGGCGGGAGGGATGGAAACGGGCCGGATGGAGCCCGGCAGGACGCGCCCGCCGAACTCACCCACCAAGGCCCGTACGAAGGGATCGTCGTTGATCGCGACCTCGGCCGCGCGCTGGCGCGCCGCCTGCTCGGCCTGCGCCACCTGGTGGGCGGTGCCCGATCCGGTCGCGCCGACTTCGATGTCGAGCTGCACGTGGCCACCGAAATGATCGGCCAGCACCTGGCGCAGGCGCTCGCGGCCCGGACTGTCGGCCAGCGTGCGCACGGCTACGCGTAGCGTGATGCGGCGGCCTTTGACGCCGGCCCATTCGCTTTGCCGCGCCAGTTCGGCGGCCAGTCCGGTGACCGGCAGGCGCGCGGCCAGCCGGTGCCACTTTTCGGTGAGCTTGATCTCGCCTTCGGCCGGGCTCGATGCCATCGCCGACGCGGCCGGTACCGCGACCACGGCGCCCAGCGCCGAGGGCGGTGGCTCGGCACGCAGACGCTCCTGGCGCAGCGGCTCGGCGATCGGCGCGCTGGCGCGATGATCGTCCTGCTCGAAGCCCAGCGGCGGGCCGTCGTAGGCGGCGTCGTAGCCCGGATCGCCGTAACCGAAGTCATCGGGCGGCTCGGGGCCGAGGTCGTCGTCGGGCTCGGATTGGGGCTGCGCGGCCTGGGTGGGCGCGGGCTGGGTGACTGGATTGGCCCGGGCGGCCGTGCTGGGCGGGTTCGCCGAGGTGCCATGGGCGGCCGGGCTTGCCGAGTGCGCCGAGGTGCCACGGACTGCCGGGCTGGCCGGGTTCACCGCGGCACCACGGGCTGCCGGGCTGGCCGGATCTGCCGCGCGTGCCGGCGTCGCGGCGGCGGCTTGTTCAGCAGCACTTGCCGAGGCTGCCGGCGTCGCCGAGCCTGCCGCAGCGGACGCATTGGCGCGCGCCTGATCCGGCGCCTCGGCCGCAGCGTGGCGGCCGGTGGCCGGGGCAGCGGCGGCCTGCGTGCCCGGCTCGTCTTCCCACGCCGGCGTGCTGGGCACGGAAGCGGCACGGGTCGGTTCGGGGACTGCAGCAGGCCGGCCAGCGGCGGCCGACGGGCGGTCCGCTCCCGACGGCGTCGCGGGCGCGGCAGCGTTGGCGGCCGGCGCTGTCGTGGCAGCAGTGGCCGATGGCGCCGCTGCCGGCGC
>JAEZBO010000145.1 GCA_023427085.1 Pseudomonadota bacterium | reverse complement strand
GCTGGCGCGCGCGCCCGGCCAGCACGGGCCCGACGAACCGCCGCCGGCGCTGCTGGGCCAGAGCGCCGCCGAACGCCGCCTGCTCGAGGCGGCCCAGGCCGAGCGGCTGGCCGAAGTGCACGCCGCGCTGGCGGCCGGCGCGCGTCCGGACGTGATCTGGAATCCGGACTGGCAACGCGACGACACGGAGTACGGCGAGGAGTTCTACACCGCGATGTGCCACGCGCTGGCAAACGACAACCTGGCGATGGTGCAGGCGCTGCATGCGGCGGGCGCCACGCTGGACACCCGCGAACTGGCGATCGGCGTGGCGGTCACCTACGGCTCCCTGCCGACCGTGCAGTGGCTGATCGAGCACGGCGCGCGCCTGCGGCGCTGGACCGACGCGCGCTACGGGCCGGTACACCGCTGGTCACAGCGGCTGCCGGGCGGCGGCGCCGACAGCCGCCAAGCCTACGAAGCGGCGTTGCGGCAGGACTTGATGGGCTGGATGCCCGCCGACATGGATCCCGCCGAAGCCGCTGGGCTGCAGGAAATGCTGGGCGGACAACTACGCGCGCAGATGCGCCGCTACATCGACGCCGACCAGCATCTGGCCATCCTCGAGGCGATGCTGGCGGCCGGAGCCGATCCCGACGAACGCGGCGACAACGGCGCCACCCTGCTGATGAGCGCGGGGCCGCGCACGGCCAGACTGCTGCTGGCCCATGGCGCCGACGTCGAAGCACGCAGCAGCTTCGGCGATACCGCGCTGCATCGCGCCGGCACGCCGGACATCGCCAGGCTGCTGGTCCAGCACGGCGCGCCACGCGACGCGCGCGCCACCCCGCCACCCGGCGACAGCGGCTCGCCGAGCTACACGCCGCTGCAAAGCGCGCTGCTGGGCCGCTCGCCGGACGTCGCGCGTGCGCTGCTGGACCTGGGTGCGGATCCGACGGTACTCGACGGCGCAGGTCGCGATACGCTGAGCTACTGCCTCGATGTCGCAGCCTTCGAACTGGTCCGGGTGCAAGGACTGGATCCGCATGCGCCACGTCCCGACGGCGGGACCTTGCTGCACAACCTCTACCGCATGACGTCGGTCCGCGCCGCCTTCGACGAGGAGGTGGCGTATCTGGACTATCTGCTGGCGCAGGGGATTGCTATCAACGCCGCCGACCACGCGGGCTGGACCGTGCTGCACGTCGCGGCCGAGCGCAGCGAGACGCCCGCCGACCTGGCCCTGCTGATCGCACGCGGCGCCGACCCGGCATTGCGCGATGCGCAGGGTCGGCGCGCGCTCGACCTGGTGCCGCGGTCGCTGACCGAGGTGCGCGCGCTGCTGGCCTGAGCGGCCCGCTCAACTGCCCTGCGCGGTGGCCGGATCGTCGAAGAAATAGTCGCGCCACGACTGGGGCCGGTTCTTGATGGCGCCCACCTCGTGCATGAATTCGGCCAGCGCGTAGGTGTTCTGGGGCTGCAGCGTGAACTGGATCTCGGGGTTCGTGATGATCTTGACCAGGAAGTCGCGATCGATCTTGGCGCCGGTCACGCGGATATAGGTGTCGGCGGCCTGTTGCGGCTGCCTGGCGATGAACTGCGCCGCCTCGGCCAGCGCGGCCTGGAACGCGGCGTAGGTCTTGGGATTCTCGCTGCGGTATTTTTCAGTGGCGAACAGCACCGTGGCCGAGGCCGGACCGCCCAGCACGTCGTAGGAGTTCAGCACGATGCGCGCGTTGGGGTTGCCGGCCAGCTCCTGCTCCTGAAACGGCGGATTGCCGAAGTGCCCGGTGATCTCGGTGCCACCGGAGATGATCGCGTTGGCCGCGTCCGGATGCGGCAGCGCCACCGAGATCTTGTCGAGCCGGGCGAACTGTTCCTTGCCCCAGATCTTCGACGAGGCCAGCTGCAGCACGCGTGACTGCACCGACACGCCCACCGCCGGCACCGCGATGCGGTCCTTGTCGGTGAAGTCCTCGATGGTCTTGACCGCCGGGTTGTTGCTGACCAGGTAGTACGGGAAGTTGCCCAGCGACGCCACGCCCTTGACGTTCTGGCGGCCATGCGTGCGGTCCCAGATCGTCAGCAGCGGGCCGACGCCGGCGCCGGCGATATCGACCGCGCCCGACAGCAGCGCGTCGTTGACCGCCGCGCCGCCCGACAGCTTGAGCCATTCGACCTTGATGTCCACGCCGGCGGCCTTGCCGTGCTTCTCGATCAGTTGCTGGTCGCGCGCCACGTTCAGCAGCAGGTATACGATGCCGAACTGCTCGGCGATGCGGATGCGCCCCTCGGCCTGCGCCGCGCCCGGCGCCGACAGGCCGAACACGAACAGGGTGGCAAGCGCCGCGGCGCGCGCGGCGTAACGGGAAAACAATGACTTGAGTCGCATGGGACGTCCGGTGAGTGGCGAGGCGACCCATTATGGAAAGCGCATCCCCGCACACGAACGACAATCTGGCGCTTAGATCAGAACGCCGCGGCATAAGCCGCCAGGCGCCAGACGTGGCGGTGACGCGGCGGCGGCCGGCCGGCCGGCCCTGTCCTATCATGTCGGCTCGAGCGGCAACCCGCCATACCCACCAGGAGCCCAGATGCCTTACGTACGCATAGAGTTGATCGAAGGACGCACCGAAGACCAGAAAGCCGCCATCGCCCAGGCGGTCACGCAGGCGATGGTCGAGCACGGCAATGCCAAGGCCGACAGCGTGTTCGTGGTGTTCGACGACGTCGCGCCGCAGAACTGGGCGGTCAGCGGGACGCTGATATCGCGGCGCTAGCGGCCAGGCCGGCGCTGCCGGCGTGGGCGTGCGCGGTCGGCGGCAGGATGAGCGACAGCCCCGCCAGCAGCACGGCTACGCCTGCCGTGGCGGCAAGACGCTGCAGTGACCAGGACGACGGGCGAGGGGCGGACATGAAGGGCGCTCGGTGCAAGGCCGGGCAGGATGGCCCGGCGCGAGACTCCATTATCCGAGCGCCTGCGCCGCAGTCATAAGACAGAGTGACGCTTAGATCACAACCAGCCGTTATATGGACGGCCGGCAGGCGCGCGGCCAGCCTAAGCCGGCCTTGCCGGTTGCAGCCCCAGCAATCCGAAGGCGGTGGCCGCCTGCAGCGCCGCCAGCCGCGCCGCGCCGACCTGGCCGGGCAGCACCTGCTCGCCGCGCATCAGGAAGTTCACCGTGCCCAGGCAGGTCTGCCGCAGCACCACCGGCACGTTGATGATCGAGCGCAAGCCCAGCGCCGCGATCGCCGCATGGTCGTCGAAGGCTTGGCGGATCGCGTCGGCGCCCTCGCCGACGAACACACGCTGCTCCTGCAGCACATGTCGGCCCCAGTCGGTGCCGCGCTTGTCCTTGCTGCCACCGGGCGGGTAGGCCGCCGGATTCGAGCTGTACAGGCGCACCACCCGCATCGCCTCGGCATCGTAGCGGTTGATGGTGCACAGCGTATGGGTCAGGCTGGCATAGGCCAGGCTGTCGATCGCCGCCAGCATGGCCAGCCCGTCACCCTGCGCGGCGGCGCCGGCCAGCGCATCGACCGCCGGCAGCCATTCCTTGCTCGAGACCATCCCGTGCATCACTCGGCCTTGATGCCCAGGTCGCCAACCAGCTTGCCGTAGCGCTGCGCATCCTCGCGCAGCAACTTGGCGAAGGCTTCGGGCGTGCTCTGGCGCACTTCCACCGCCATGCCATTCATCTTCTCGATCACGTCGGGACGCGCCAGCGCCGCGTTGATCTCCTTGTTCAGCCGCTGCACCAGCGCCGGATCCATGCCCTTGGGACCGAAGGCGCCGTACCACACGGCGATCTCGTAACCCGGCACCGTCTCGGCGACCGCCGGCGTGTCCTTGAGCAGCGGCGAGCGCTGCGCCTCGGTGACCGCCAGCAGCTTGAGCTTGCCGGCCTTCACGTGCGGCAGCGTCTGCGTGCCGGCGCTGAAGAACAGCTGCGTGCGACCGGCGGCGGTATCCATCACCGCCGGTGCGCCGCCGCGATAGGGAATGTGCACCATCTCGACGCCGGTGGCCTTCTCGAACATCGCCGCGCTCAGGTGGTTGGTCGAGCCGGGGCCCGCCGACGCGTAGGCGATCTTGCCCGGGTTGGCGCGCGCATAGTCGATGAACTCGGCCACCGTGTTGGCCGGCACGTCGGCGTTGACGACCATGGTGTTGGTCACCAGCGCCAGCTCGGCGATCGGCGTGAAGTCCTCGACGCCATCGAAGGGCATGCTGGTGAACAACGCTTCGTTCATCGTGTGCGTGCTCATCGAACCGACCAGCAGCGTATAGCCGTCCGGTGCGGCGCGCGCGACCTGGGCCGAGCCGATGTTGCCCGAGGCGCCCGATTTGTTCTCGACCACGAAGGTCTGGCCCATCGACTTGCTCAGATGGTCGGACAGCACCCGCGCCAGGATATCGGTCGAGCCACCGGGTGCCCACGGCACGATCAGCGTGACGGGCTTGTCGGGATAGGCCGCCTGCGCGCCGGCGGCGGCAGTGGCCAGGCACAGGCCGGCTGCGAAGGTCCTGAGGACGGTCTTGATCGAGTGGTTCATGAAGCTTCTTCCCTTGGGTAGCGGCGCGGTCGGAATGCCGGCCATCTGATAAAAACGGACTGCGCTGACAGCGCGTGCGCGGCGTTCAGCCACTGCTCTGCGCGGCCCGCGTCAACGGCCCACCGCGTAGCCCTGCATGCCACGCGCATTGGCCGCCGCGCGCAGGAACAGGCCGCCGCCGGGCGCCGGCTCGCGCGTGCAGACGCTGATGCGGCCTTCGGACCACGGCCCGCCGACCACCACGTCGTGGCCGGCCGCGCGCAGGGCATCGATGGTCTCGGCAGGCAGGCGCGATTCCACCACCAGCCGGTTCAGGCTGACGGTGCGCGGCCAGAACGACGAGGGGCCATGGTCGACGTGCCAGGCCGGCGCATCGACGGCCTGCTGCAGGTTCATGCCGTGCACCGCGTGGCGCATCAGGAACGCAACGGTCCATTGATCCTGCTGGTCGCCGCCGGGCGTGCCGAAAACCATGTAGGGCTTGCCGTCGCGCAGCGCCAGGCCGGGCGACAGCGTGGTGCTCGGACGCTTGCCGGGCTTGAGCGCACCCGGCACGCTCGGGTCCAGCCAGCTCATCTGCAGCCGGGTCGTCAACGAGAAACCCAGCTCCGGCACCACCGGGCTCGACGACAGCCAGCCGCCCGACGGCGTGGCGGCCACCATGTTGCCGGCCACGTCGATCACGTCGATGTGGCAGGTGTCGCCGACGAATACCTCTTGCGGCAGCCATTGCGCCACCGGCGGCAGCTGCGCGAAGGTCGGCTCGCCGACGCCGTAGCGGGTGTCGGCGTCGGCCAGCGTGCGCGCCGGCACGTCCAGGTCCGGCAGCACCGGCTCGCGCAGCGCCGGCCGGCCCGGCCGCAGTTGCGCATCGGCTTGCGGGCCGACCAGCGCCGCGCGTTCGCGTGCATAGGCATCCGACAGCAAGGCGGCCAGCGGCACGTCCTCGTGCTCGGGGTCGCCGTACCAGGCCAGCCGGTCGGCCAGCGCCAGCTTGGCCGACTCGGCCACGCGGTGGACGAAACCGAACGAGTCCGGCGCATGGGATGGCAGGTCCAGGTGCCTGAGCAAGCCCAACTGCTGCAAGAACACCGTGCCCTGCGACCACGGTCCGCACTTGGCCACCGTGTAGCGGCCATAGTCGGCCGTCACCGGGTCCTCGTAGTGCGGCCGCCAGCCTGCCAGGTCGGCGCGCCGCAGCAGGCCGCCGTTGCGTTGGCCGGTGGTGTCGCGCACCCGCGCCTCGCGGTAATAGCGGTCGATGGCTTCGGCGACGAAGCCGTCCGACCAGCACTGCATGGCCGCCTCCAGGCGCTGCTCGCGCGTGTCCCCGCCCGCCTGCGCCGTCTCGACGATGCGGCGGTAGGTGCGCGCCAGCGCCGGCAGACGGAACAGCTCGTTGGCCTGCGCGATACGATCGCCCGGCAGCCAGGTGTCGGCCGAGGTGCTCCATTCGTCACGAAACAGCGCCGCGACCGCGGTGATCGCGGCGACCACGCGCGGCACCAGCGGGAAGCCCTGTTCGGCATAAGCGATGGCGGGCGCCAGCACGTCGGCCAGCTCCCAGCTGCCGTAGTCGCGCAGCAGCGTCAGCCACGCGCAGAACGCGCCGGGCACGCAGGCCGGCAGCAGGCCGATGCCGGGCACCTGCTCCAGGCCCATGGCGCGGAAATAGGCGGCCTCGGCCAGCGCCGGCGCCGGTCCCTGGCCGCACAAGACCCGCGTGCGCTGCTCGGCTTCGCTCCAGAAGATGATCGGCACCTCGCCGCCCGGGCCGTTCAGGTGTGGCTCGACCACCTGCAGCACGAAGCCGCCGGCCACCGCCGCGTCGAAGGCGTTGCCGCCGCGCTCGAGCACGCTCATGGCCACTTGCGAGGCGATCCAGTGCGTCGACGAGACGACGCCGAAAGTGCCCTGGATCTCGGGACGGGTGGTGAAATCTGACATGGTTGCGAATCCTGGCCGCGGCCTGGTGGACAGGGAGTGAGGGATACCGCTACGAGTATAAAAAGCCGCGATAACGGGAACGACAGGGATTGTTATCGCGACATAACCATTTGGTTATGATCTAGGTTTCGGCCCCTGTGCAGCGCCCATGACGACCACTCACGACCGGCTGCTGACCCGGCTCAAGACCCGCCACCTGCTGCTGCTGGACGGCATCCAGCGCCACGGCACGCTGACCCGCGCGGCGCGCGAATCGGGCGTCAGCCAGCCGGCCGCGACCAAGACGCTGGCCGAACTCGAAGCCATCTTCGGCGCGCCGCTGTTCGTGCGCGGCGGCGCGCGCCTGCAAGCGACGCCGTTGGGCCAGCTCGCGCTCGACCGCGCGCACCGGCTGCTGCAGGACCTGCGCCACTGGAGCCACGAGATCGACACCGCGCATGCCGGCCACGCCACCCGGCTGCACGTCGGCGCGGTGCCGTACATCCCCGGCGAGCTGCTCAAGCAGGCGCTGACCGCGCTGCGCCAGCGCCATCGGGTGGTCTGCACGCTGACGCGGGCCACCAGCGACCAGCTCAGCACCGCGCTGGCGCGCCACGAGATCGATTGCCTGATCGGCCGGCCATCGGCCGCGCCCAGCGGACAGGGCTTTCTGTACGAGGTGCTGTACCCCGAGACGCCGGCGCTGATCGCCCATCCCGCGCTGGCCCGCCGGCTGGCGCGCCAGCCGCTGGACTGGCGCAAGCTGGCGCAGATGAACTGGATCCTGCCGTCGCCGGCCACGCCGATCGGCCGGGTCGTCACCGACATCTTCACGCAGGCGCAGGCGGTGCCGCCGGTGCCGGTGCTCGAGACCTACAGCCTGGACGTGATCGCCAGCATGCTGCGCGACGACGACACGCTGGTGTCGATCCTGCCCGACTCGCTGGCGCGCGACATGGCGCGGCGCGGCGACGTCGGCATCGTCGACGAGCGGCTCGACTGGAAGCTGCCGCCGGTCGCGCTGATCCGCCGCCGGCGCGACTTGCCACTATGGGCCGAAGAGCGGCTGGCCGAGATACTGCGCGAGCTGTGCGCGCCGATGGCGCACGCGCGGACGGTATAGTGGCAAGGCGCGGCGCCGCCCGCCTTCTGCGATTCCTCTGTCCTGCTTCATGGCCGCCTCCGACCAAGACTCCATCATCGCCATCGCCACCGCGCCCGGCCGCGCCGGCATCGGTGTCATCCGCATCTCGGGCGCCTGCGTGCCGGCGCTGGCGCAGGCCCTGTTCGCGCGCGAACTGCGGCCGCGCCACGCGCATTTCCTGCCGTTCACCGACGCCCGCGGCGAGCTGCTCGACGAGGGCCTGGCATTGCGCTTCGTCGCGCCGCATTCGTATACCGGTGAGGACGTGCTCGAATTGCAGGGCCACGGCGGGCCGGCGGTGCTGCGGCGCGTGCTGGCGCGCTGCCTGCAAGCCGGGCAGGCGCTGGGCCTGCGGCTGGCCGAGCCGGGCGAATTCACGCGCCGCGCCTTCCTGAACGAGCGGCTCGACCTGGCGCAGGCCGAGGCCGTCGCCGACCTGATCGAGGCCTCCTCCGAGGCCGCCGCGCGCGGCGCCATCGCCTCGCTGTCGGGGCGCTTCTCGCGCGAGGTGCACGAGCTGGCCGAGCGCATCGTGCATCTGCGCATGCTGGTCGAGGCGACGCTGGATTTCCCCGAAGAGGAGATCGATTTCCTCGAGAAGTATCAGGCCCGTGAAACGCTGGTCGGGCTGCAGCAGACGCTGGCCACCCTGCTGGCGCACACGCGCCAGGGCGCCGCGCTGCGCGAAGGCCTGCACGTCGTGCTGGCCGGCGAACCGAACGTCGGCAAGTCCAGCCTGCTCAATGCGCTGGCCGGCGAGGACGTCGCGATCGTCACCGACATCGCCGGCACCACGCGCGACAAGGTGGTGCAGCAGATCCACATCGAAGGCGTGCCGCTGCACATCGTCGATACCGCCGGCTTGCGCGACACCGACGACACCGTCGAGCGGCTGGGCATCGCGCGCAGCTGGGCCGAGATCGAACGCGCCGACGTCATCGTGCATCTGCAGGACGCCACGCGCCCCAGCGCGGTGCTGGACCAGGCCATCGCCGAGCGCCGCAATCCGACCACGCCGATCCTGGTGGTGCTGAACAAGTCTGACCTGCTGGCGCAATGGCCGGCGATCCAGACCGGCCGCATCGCCATCTCGGCGCACACCGGCCAGGGCCTGGACGAGCTGCGCATCGACCTGCTGCGGCTGGCCGGCTGGACGCCGGGCGGCGAGTCGCCGTGGCTGGCGCGCCAGCGGCACGTGCTGGCGCTGCAACAGGCGCAGGCGCACCTGGATGCCGCGGCCGGCCATGCGGCGCAGGACGACCGGGTGCTCGACCTGTTCGCCGAGGAATTGCGGCTGGCGCACGATGCGCTGGGCGGCATCACCGGGGCCTTCAGCAGCGATGACCTGCTGGGGGAGATTTTTTCGAGTTTCTGTATTGGCAAGTGATGAGGCCATTTCGCTCGATCGGATGCCCAATACACAGATCCGCTGCCAGACGCTTGGACGACGTGAGAGGGTTGGAGGAGCAGATACGATGACCGAATCAGAGTTGGAACAACTGCTGGGAAACCTTATCTCCGCCTGGGAGAACGAAGTAGCGGAATTCAAGCAAGGCGGTCATGACTACAGCACCGACGATATCGGCAAGTATTTTTCGGCGTTGGCAAATGAATCCAACCTGCGCGGCACGGCTGGAGGCTGGCTGATATTCGGTGTGAATGACAGAACACGCCGCGTCGTCGGCACCGATTACCGGCGAGAGTCCGAGCGCCTGCAATCGTTGAAGATGCAAATTGCCGAAAACACCGAACCTCGCATCACGTTCCGCCACATCCATGAACTGACGCTTTCCCATGGTCGCGTGCTGATGTTCGATATCCCTGCTGCGCCCCAAGGTATTCCAATTGCATGGAAGGGCCACTACTACGCCCGCGCCGGCGAAAGCCTGACCTCGTTGGGATTGGATAAACAGGATGAGATTCGTCGCCAGACGCATGCGCAAGACTGGACGGCACAGGTGGTTTCTGGTGCCACAATGGATGATCTGGACGAAACGGCTGTACGCACAGCACGCGAGAACTTCGCGCAGAAGTACGCCAATCGCTTCCAAGCTGGCGAAGTGGCAAATTGGCCGCTGAACACCTTTCTGGATCGGGCGCGCGTAACGCATGGCGGTCAAATCACTCGCACCGCTTTGCTGTTGCTTGGCAAGGCTGAGTCAAGCTACCTCCTATCTCCTTATCCGGCGCAACTGACCTGGAAGCTGGAGGGCCAGGAGCAGGCTTACGAGCACTTTGGCCCACCCTTTCTGTCTAGCACCACACGGCTGTATCGCCGCATCCGAAATATCCAGCTTCGGCTGCTGCCACAAGACGAGCTTCTGCCCATCGAGGTTTCCAAATACGATCAGAAAATTGTGCTGGAGGCGCTGCACAACTGCCTCGCACATCAGGACTACTCCCGCAATGCTCGAGTCGTGGTGACCGAGCTGCCGGACAGGCTGATGTTTGAGAACGAAGGCAATTTTTTCGAAGGACAGCCTGACGAGTACATCCAGGGTGACAAGACCCCGCGTCGTTACCGTAACCCGGCCTTGGTCCAGGCGATGGTCGAACTGAACATGATCGACACCATGGGCTATGGCATCCATTCTATTTATGCAGGGCAGGCCAAACGCTACTTTCCATTGCCCGACTACGACCTCGGGGAGTCTAGTTCAGTCAAACTGACAATCTATGGAGGCGTAGTCGACCCAGCCTACAGCCGCATGCTGATTCAGAACACCGATCTGTCGCTGGCGGATGTGTTGGCGCTGGACCGCGTTCAGAAAAAGCTTCCCATCCCGGACGAAGCCGCTGCGCGCCTGCGACGCGGCAAGCTGATCGAAGGACGCAAGCCTAACTTTCACGTATCCGCCGCCGTTGCTGAAGCAACCGCCAACAAGGCCGATTACATCCGCACCCGCGCACAGGACGACGCGTTCTACGCCAAGCTGCTGACCGACTATCTGGAGAAATTTGGGCACGCTGACCGCGCCGAACTCAACGCACTACTGATGGGCAAACTCAGTGACGCGCTCGACGGCAAGCAAAAGTACAACAAGATCAGCAGCCTGCTGACCAGGCTGCGCCGCCATGGCGTGATCATCAACACCGGCTCGGACACTGCTCCTTGCTGGCGGCTGACAGGAAAAGCTGCAGAGAGAAGTTAGAGAACTGCAGAGAGACATTCACCCAAAACACTTGAAAATCATGCGCTTATCTCTCTGCAATGCATTTCGACGTTCGCCGTGCAGAGAGATACGCAGTCAGTGGGCCCCGGCTGCCGCGTAGCCCGGCCGCGCACCGTGGCCAGTGGTGTTGCACGCAGCTAGATAGGACAATGCCGCTTTGAACGCCCGCCTTCCGGACCCCTCATGCCTTCTTCCAACCATCTCGTCCGTTTCAGCGCCGGCCCGCTCGTCGACCCGCAGGTGCGCAAGCCCAGCCGCCCGGTCAGCGGCGATGCGACCTTTCGCACCGTCATCGGCTTCACCGCCGAGCGCGGCGGCGCCGAGGCCGGTGTGTGGGAAAGCAGCGCGGGCGTGTTCCGCGCCGACACCACCGGCTACATCGAGTTCGGCTACCTGGTCCAGGGCAGCGCGCGCATCGTCGATCCCGATGGCACCGTGCATGCGCTCGAGGCCGGCGATCCCTTCGTGCTGCCCGAGGGCTACAAGGGCTGCTGGGAAGTCGACCAGTTCGTCAAAAAAGTGTTCTTCATCAGCCCGGTGGCCTGAGCGCATGCCCACCAGCCGGCAGCCACGACGCCGACCCGTCCGCCTGACCAACGCGAGCCAAGCGCGCCCCTGATGCCGCCCTCCACACCATGATCCTGCTGCACACCTCCGACTGGCACCTGGGCCGCGCGCTCTATGGCCGGCCGCGCTACGCGGAATTCGAGGCCTTTCTCGACTGGCTGGCCGATGCCATCGCGCGGCACCGGGTCGATGCGCTGCTGGTGGCCGGCGACGTGTTCGACACCAGCACGCCCAGCAACCGCGCGCAGCAGCTGTATTACCGCTTTCTGTGCACGGTGGCGGCGTCGCCGTGCCGGCATGTGGTGGTGATCGCCGGCAACCATGATTCGCCGACCTTCCTGGATGCGCCGCGCGAACTGCTGCGCGCGTTGCACGTGCACGTGGTCGGCCAGCCCGGCGCCACGCCGGCCGACGAAGTGCTGCAGCTGGACGGCGCCGACGGCCAGGCCGAGCTGCTGGTCTGCGCGGTGCCCTATCTGCGTGACCGCGACCTGCGCACCGCCGAGGCCGGCGAGAGCGTGCTGGACAAGGAGCGCAAGCTGATCGATGGCATCCGCGTCCATTACGCCGCGGTGGTCGAGGCCGCCGAGCGGCGGCGCGCCGAGCTGGGCCGCGCCATCCCGATCGTCGGCATGGGCCATCTGTTCGCGGCCGGCGGGCAGACCGTCGAAGGCGACGGCGTGCGCGAACTCTACGTCGGCTCGCTGGCGCACGTCAGCACGGCGATCTTTCCGGACAGCCTGGACTACCTGGCGCTCGGGCATCTGCACGTGCCTCAGCAGGTCGGTGGCCGGCCGTCGGTGCGCTATTGCGGCTCGCCGCTGCCGATGGGATTCGGCGAGGCGCGCCAGCAGAAAAGCGTCTGCCTGGTCGAACTGACGCCCGCAGAAGCAGGCGCGCCTGCGGCCACCGCAGTCGAGTCGGTCGCCTCTGCGCCGCCCGCGCCTGTGCCGGCCGCGCCTGACACGCAAGCGCCCCAGCCGCTCGCACCGCGCCCGCGACTGGCCGTCACGACCCTGCCGATCCCGACCTTCCAGCGGCTCGAACAGCTGCGCGGCGACTGGGACGCGCTGGCGCAGCGCCTGGCCCAGCTCAAGGCCGACGCGGCGCCGGTGTGGCTCGAGATCCTCTACGAGGGCCAGGCGCTGGTCGGCGACCTGCGCCAGCGCCTGGACGCCGAGATCGCCGGCACGCCGATCGAGATCCTGCGCGTCAAGAACAGCCGCGTGGCCGAACGCGCGCTCAGCCGCATCGACGAGCAGGAGTCGCTCGACGACCTCGACGAACTCGACGTGTTCGAGCGCTGCCTGTTGGCCAACGAGGTCCCCGCCGACCAGCAGCCGGCGCTACGCCAGACCTACCGCGAGGCGCTCGCCTCGCTGCATCAACAGGACGCGCAGGCGCAATAGACGCCGCCGACGAACCCGACCACCATGCGCATCCTGCAAGTCCGCCTCAAGAACCTGAACTCGCTGACCGGCGAGTGGCTGGTCGACCTGACCCATCCCGCCTATGCGGCCGACGGCATCTTTGCGATCACCGGCCCCACCGGCGCCGGCAAGTCGACGCTGCTCGACGCGATCTGCCTGGCGCTGTATGGCCGCACGCCGCGCCTGCCGCGCATCGCCAAGAGCGGCAACGAGATCATGTCGCGCCAGACCGGTGACTGCTTCGCCGAGGTGACCTTCGAAACCCTCAAGGGCCGCTACCGCTGCCACTGGAGCCAGCATCGCGCACGCCGCAAGCCCGACGGCGAACTGCAGCCGCCGAGGCACGAGATCGCCGATGCCGATAGCGGCCGGATCGTCGAGACCAAGCTGCGCGGCGTGGCCGAACAGATCGAACAGGCCAGCGGCATGGACTACGAGCGCTTCACGCGCTCGATGCTGCTGGCGCAAGGCGGTTTCGCGGCTTTCCTGCAGGCGGCGCCGGACGAGCGCTCGCCGCTGCTCGAACAGATCACCGGTACCGCGATCTACAGCCAGATCTCGATTCGGGTGCACGAACTGCGCAGCGCCGAACGCGGCAAGCTCGAGGCCTTGCGCGCCGGGCTGCAGGGCGAGCCCCTGTCGCCCGAGCAAGAGCAGACGCTGGCCGACGAACGGCGCGCACTGGACCAGCAGGACGGCCAGCTGGCGCTGGCGCAGGCCGAACACGACCGTCAGGTGGCCTGGCTGCGTGGCATGGAAACGCTGCAGGCCGAGCTGGCCGCCAATGCGCAGGCGCGCGACGCCTGGCAGCGCAAGCAAGAAGCCTTTGCGCCCGAGCGCGCCACCTTGGCGCTGGCGCTGCGCGCGCTCGAATTGGCCGGCGAGCACGCCGGCTTGACCGGATTGCGCCAGCAGCAGCGCCAGGAGCAGGCACTGCTGCAGACACGCGGCGATCAGTTGCCGGCGCTCGACCAGGCGATCGCGCAGGCCGACGCCGCCGTGCTCGCCGCGCGGCAGACGCTGAGCGACGCGCAGGCCGAGACCCAGCGCCAACAGCCGCTGTGGCGCGAAGCACGCAAGCTCGACCTGCAGATCGAAGAGCAGGCCAAACCGCTCGCGCAGGCGCGGCAGGACGTCGAAACCCAGGCCCGCGCGCTGGCCGCCACGCAGGCGCAACAGGCCAGCCAAGCTCGCGAACAGGCCGACACCACGGCGGCCCTGGCGGCGCTGCAGACGCAGCTGGCCGATAGTCAGCACGACGCGCAGTTGATCGAACAGTTGTCCGGTCTGCACAACCGGCACGACACCCTGCTGCGCCAACGCGACGAACTGGATGCCACGCACCGGCAGCTGGCCCGAGCCGGCCAGGCCCACGACAGCGCGCGGCAGATGCGCGAGCAGGCCGCGGCGCGCCAGCAACAGGCGCAGCAAGCCCATGCGCAGCGGCAGGCCGAGCTGGTGGCGATGACGACACGGCGCGACGCCTTGCTGGCCGAACGCACGCCGGCCCAATGGCGCGCGCGTCAGGGCGAGTTGGCGCAGCAACGTGTCCATATCGTCGAGGCCACCGCCGCCGTACAGACCTTGCTGGCGGCGCGTCCGGCCCGCCAGGCGCAGCACGACCTGGCACGGACGCTGTCGGTCCGCCAGGCCGACGCGCGCAGCAGCCTGCAGCACCGACAGGCGCTGCAACAGGAAAAAGAGCGCCAGCGCGAGCTGCTCGAATCGCAGCTGGTGCTGCTGCAACGCATCGAAGACCTCGAGCAGGCCCGCCATGGCCTGGCCGACGGCGAGCCCTGCCCGCTGTGCGGCGCGCTCGAGCATCCGTTCGCGGCGGGCAACGTCCCGGCGCCCGGCCCGGCCCGCCAGCAGCTCGATGCCTTGCGCGTGGATCAACGTGCGCTGGCCGACGAGATCGCCCGGCTGATCGTGACGCTGAGCCAGACCGACAAGGACATCGAACACACGGCCAAGGAGGCCGCGCGGCTGGACCGTGAGATCGACAAGGCGGCGCAACAGGGCCTGCGCGCCCGCGAGTCGCTCGACGCGGCGGCGGTCTGGCCCGACGACGATCAGGCCATGGCCGATGCGCTGGCCACGCGCTTGCGCCAGACCGACCAGGCGCAGCGGCAATGCGCCAGCGTGCTCGATGCGCTCGAACAGTTCGACGAACAGTCGGCGGCCTGCCAGCGCGCGCTCGACGCCGCGCGCGACGCGAGCGAGGCGGCCGAACGCCAGGTGCTGGCCACCGAGCACCAGCAGGCATCGGCCCTGAGCCAGTGGCAGGCCCAGCAGGCGCTGGCCGACCGGCAAGGCGAGTCGCTGCAACAGGCCTTCGACGGCTTGCGCGCCGACCTCGCCGAACTGCAGGCCGAGGCACCGACGCCGCAATCGCTGCCGGGCGTGCTGGCCGCGCTGGCGCGGCGGCGCGACCTCTGGCTGGCGCGCCGGCAGCAGCAGGACGGCCTGCTCAGGCAGCAGGCGAACCTGGCGGCGCACCAGCAGCATCTGGCCCGGCAGCTTGGTGAACAGGCCGACCAACTGAGTGCGAGGCAGCAGCATCACGATGCGTTGGCGCAGGCGCGCGCCGCGCTGGTGCAGCAACGCGCCGAACGCTTCGGCACGCAGCAGCCCGACCAGCAGGAAACCGTGCTGGCGCAACGTACCGAGCTGGCGCGCCAGGCCTACGAACAGGCCGGCGCGGCACTCGCGCGGCAGCAGCAGGCGCGCGCGGCGGCCG
>JAEZBO010000138.1 GCA_023427085.1 Pseudomonadota bacterium | reverse complement strand
CCGCCGGCCACCGCGCCCGGGCCGACGGCCACGGTCGGCAAGCCCGATCCCTTCGCGGTGCTCAGTTGCCAGGCGCGCGAATACAACGACACGCTGGCGCTGGCGGTCACGTTCACGCAGCCGGTCGACCGGCGCAGCAAGCTCGAAGGCTTCGTGCGCGTCGGTGATGCCGGCGCCACCGGCCGCGATGGCCAGGAACAGGCCGCACAGGCCGACGAGGCCGCGCCGGGCACACCCTTCGATCCGCAAGGCCGCGCCAATGCCGGCCGCGTGGTCGACGGCAACTGGTCGGTCGGCGACAACCCGCGCGTGATCTATTTTCCTTACGTGCAGCCGCAGCGCCGCTACGAAATCACCTTGCGCGAAAAACTGCCGGCCGCCGGTGACGGCGGCACGCTGGCGACGCCGCAGCGCTGCGTGGTCGAGACCGAGGCGATGCCGCCGTCGTTCTTCTTCGCCAGCCGCGGTTCGGTGCTGCCGGCCGGGCAGAACGGCGGCCTGCCCGTCGTGACGGTCAACGTGCCCGAGGTCGACGTACAGTTCCTGCGCATCGCGCCGGACCAGGTGCCGGCCTTCTTCGAGACCGTGCTGGGCGTGGGCCCGCGCGCGAGCGCCGAGGCCGCCGACGACGACGCGGACGAGGACTACGACGACTGGCGCTGGTCGAGCAACCGCAGCCTGAAAGGCCTGGTCAGCCTGTACGACCTGGATCGCCTGAACCAGCTGGCCACCAGCGCCTACCAGGGCCGCTTCGTCACCGACGACCGGCCCGACCGGCGCCAGGTCACGTTCCTGCCGGTCGAACGCATCGCCGAGCTGCAGGAGCCCGGTATCTATGTCGCGGTGATGTCCGAGCCCGGCCGCTTTCGCTACGAGTATCAGGTCTCCTACTTCTATGTGAGCGACATCGGCCTGCACGCGCGCCGTTACGGCGACAAGCTCGATGCCTACGCGGTGTCGCTCAAGACCGGCAAGCCGCTGGCCGAGGTCGACATCGACCTGCTAGACGGCAAGGCGAAATCGCTGGCGCGGGCGCGCACCGATGCCTCGGGCCGCGCGACGCTGTCGGGCGTCACGGCGCAGACCGGCGTGCTGCGCGCCCAGCAGGGCAAGGCGATGACGGTGCTGGCGCTGGCCGAGCCGGCGCTGGACCTGTCCGAATTCGATGTCGGCGGCCATCCGTCGCGGCCCAACAGCATCTTTGTCTACGCCGGACGCAATCTCTATCGGCCCGGCGAGCGCTTCGAGGTCTCGGTGCTGCCGCGCGATGCCGACGGCCGCGCGCTGCCGGCCACGCCGCTGTCGGCCAGCATCAAACGGCCGGACGGCAAACTGGCGCAATCGGGGCTGTGGCAGATGGACCCGGCCGCGCCGGGCTATCTGCAGCATGCGGTGCAACTGCCGGCCGATGCGCCCACCGGTGGCTGGACCCTCGAGTTGCGGGTCGATCCGGCCGCGCGCCAACCCGACGCGAGCTGGCGTTTCCAGGTCGAGGAGTTCCTGCCCGAACGCATGAAGCTGGTGCTCGACAGCCAACAGGACGTGCTCGGGCCCGATCAGGACTGGACCGTGGCGGTGCAGGGCGACTACCTGTACGGCGCGCCGGCGCAGGGCAACCGGCTGCTGACCAGCCTGCAGGTCAGGCGCGACCGCCAGGCGCTGCCGTCGCAATGGCCCGGCTTCATCTTCGGCGACGTCGCCGACGACGCCACGCGGCGCTACGAAGAACTGCCCGAAACCGAACTGGATACGCAGGGCGCGGCCAGCCTCGAGATCGAGCCCGGTGTCGACGGCGCCCGCTCGCCGATGCGGCTGCGGCTGTCGGCCAGCCTGCTCGAATCGGGCGGACGGCCGGTGGTGCGTTCGCTCGAACGCACGGTCTGGCCGGCCGACAAGCTGATCGCGCTGCGGCCGCTGTTCGATCGTGACGTGGCGCGGGAATCGGCGCCGGCGGCCTTCGAGGCGGTGCGTGTCGACACGCAGGGCCAGGTCGCGCCGCTCGCGCAGGCGCACCTGCGCATGTATCGCGAAGAGCGGCGCTATTACTGGCGCTACGACGACCAGCGGGGCTGGAACAGCGGCTATACCGACCTGGACGAACTGGTCGAATCGCGCGAGATCGCGCTGCAGGACCGCGTGTCGTTCTCGATGCCGGTGCGCTGGGGCCGCTATCGCCTGGAGATCTCCGATCCCGAGACCGGCCAGACCCTCAAGTACCGCTTTTATGCCGGCTGGGGCGCGCAGAACGCCGACGAGGTCGGCAACCGCCCCGACCGGGTGCAGCTGCGGCTGTCCGGCACGCCGGTCAAGCCCGGCAATGCGGTCAAGCTGGCGCTGACGCCGCCGCACGACGGCGTGGCGCTGGTGACCGTCGAGGGCAACGGCCTGCTGTGGAGCCGCTGGGTCGACGTGACCACCGCCGGCACGGAGCTCGAGATCCCGGTCGAGCAAGCCTGGGCGCGGCACGACCTGTACGTCTCGGCGGTGGTGTTCCGGCCCGGCAGCCAGGGTGACCGGATCACGCCGGCGCGCGCGGTCGGGCTGGTGCATCTGCCGCTGGACAGCGCGGCGCGGCGGCTGCAGGTCAGCCTGCAGGCGCAGCCCAAGGTCAGGCCCGAAACGCAGACCCGCGTGACGGTGCAGGTGGCCGGCGCCGACGGCGCGGGCCCCGCGCACGTGACGCTGTCGGCGGTCGACGTGGGCATCCTCAACATCAATCAGTATCCGACCCCCGATCCGGCCGATTTCTTCTTCGGCAAACATCGCTACGGTCCCGAGCTGCTCGACATGTACGGCAAGCTGATCGAGAAGATGGACGGCATCGCCGGGCGGCTCAAGTGGGGCGGTGATGCGTCGCTGCGCTCGGACACGCGCAACATGCCGCGCAAGGTCAAGCTGGTCGACCTGTTCTCGGGCGTGGTGCAGGTCGACGCGCAGGGGCGCGCCGAGATCCCGCTGGACCTGCCCGACTTCAACGGCACGCTGCGCCTGATGGCGGTGGCCTTCACCGCCACGCAGTACGGTCATGCCGACACCGAGATGGTGGTGGCCGCGCCGATCGTCGCCGAGCTGTCGACGCCGCGCTTCGTCTCGCCCGGCGACCGCGCGGCGATCGCGCTGGACCTGACCAACATGACCGAATCGCGCCAGCGGCTGGAGGTCGACCTGCGCGCGCTGTCGCCGCTGGCGATCGCCGACGGTGTGCGCACGCTCGAGTTGGCGCCGCGCCAACGCAGCACCTTGCGCTTCGAAGCCGAACCGACCGGTTCGTATGGCCCGGCCCGCATCCGGCTGCAGGTGCGCGCGCGCGGCGGCCCCGAGCCGCTCGACATCCAGCGCGAGTCGATGCTGCAGGTGCAGCCCTCGTATGCGATGCAGCGCCAGGTCGAACGGGTGCGGCTGGCGCCCGGGCAGGCGCACGAGGTGCCCGGCGCGTGGCTGGCGCGCCTGCACGGCGACTCGGCCACCGTGTCGGTCACGCTGTCGTCGCGCCCGCCGCTGAACGTGGCCCGGCTGGTGCACGACCTGCTGAACTATCCCTACGGCTGCACCGAGCAGACCATCAGCGCGACGCTGCCCTACGTGTTCATGGACGCCGAACTGGCGCAACTGGCCCAGTTGCCCGAGCAGACCCTGCAGATGCGCACCGCGCGCATCGAGGGCGCGCTGGCGCGGCTGGCCGGCATGCGCAACGTCGCCGGCGCGTATTCGCTGTGGGGCGAGGGCAGCCGCGACATCTGGATCACCGCCTACGCGCAGGACTTCATGCTCGAGGCGCGCGAGCAGGGCTTCGTGGTGCCCGAGGCGATGCTGACGCGCACCCGCAACTGGCTGCTCGAACAGGTGCAGCAGGCCCCCAACCGGTTCGGCAGCCTGCCGCAATCGGCGCTCGACGGCTTGCAGAACAACCGGCTGAGCACGCGCGACGCCGACCTGCTGCGCAATCATCACCAGCGTTTCGCCGAACTGGCGACCGCCGCGCTGGCGCTCGCGCGCGAGGGCAAGGCGCCGCTGGCGACGCTGCGCACGCTGTTCGACGACTATCAGGACCGGGCCCGGTCGCCGCTGCCGTTGGTGCAGATGGCGGCGGCGTTCCAACTGAGCGGCGACGAGGGCCGCGCGCGCCTGGCGTTCGAGCAGGCGATGCAGCGTCCCTACGGGCTGCGTGGCGGCAGCGAATGGCTGGGCGACTACGGCTCGGACGTGCGCGACTACGCGCTGTCGTATGCGCTGGCGATGCGCTACGGCCTCGAGCACGCGCGCCGCGAGAACCTGATGGCCGAAGCCGCCGGCCGCCTGGGTTCGCGCAGCTATCTGTCGACGCAGGAGCAGATGGCGCTGTTGCGGGCGGCCCGCGCCGCTGGCGGCCGGGCCGACCAGCCGTGGGCGGTGCAGCTGACCCGCGCGGGCGGCGAGCCGATGGCGCGCCAGTCCAATCGCGACGAGGTGCTGTCGCTCGAGCCGGACTGGATCGCCTCCGGCGCGGCATTGCGCAACACCGGCCGTGGCCCGCTGTTCGCCGAGATCGCGGTGCAGGGCTACCCGCTGCAGGCGCCGGCCGAACGCAGCCAGGTCATTTCGCTGACCAAGACCTGGTACCACCCCGACGGCACCCTCTGGAACGGCGGCGCGCTGCGCACCGGCGACATCATGGTGGTCAGGCTGCGCGCCAAGGCCAGCCAGCGCATCGTCGACGGGCTGGTGGTCGATCGTGTGCCAGCCGGCCTCGAGGTCGAGAACCTGAACCTGGTGCAGGGACCGCAGATGGACGACTGGCGCATCGGCGGACGGCGGGTCGCCGATGCGCTGTCCGACAGCCGCATCAAGCACACCGAGTTCCGCGACGATCGTTTCGTCGCCGCGGCCGAGCTCGGCAATAACGAGCTCGACATCTTCTATATGGTGCGGGTGGTCACGCCGGGCCGTTACGTGGTGCCGGCCACCGAGGCCGAGGACATGTACCGGCCCGAGCTGCGCGGTGTCGGACCGGCCTGGGGCATGGTCGACATCCGTGATCGCGGCGCGGCCAGGTAGCCGGCGATGAGGGGCCGATGACGCGCGGCACGCCGCCGCCCGTGGCGCCCCCGTCGGCGGGTGGGCCGGACCGGGGCGGACG
>JAEZBO010000121.1 GCA_023427085.1 Pseudomonadota bacterium | reverse complement strand
CGCGCGACCACGCTGGCCGACAGGTCGATCAGCAGCGGCGGCCCGGCGGGCCGGGGCGCCGCGAACGCGAAGGGGTTGTTGCCGATGGCGGCGCCGTGCGCGCCTTCGGGCGCCATCACCGGCGCGGTGGCCTGGCACAAAAAGGCCACGTAGCCGGCCTCGGCGGCCGCCAGCACATGGGTGCGCAAGGCGCCCAGGTGGCCGGCATTGGCCAGCGTGAACAGGACCGCCGGCTGGCCCTGGCGCAGCGCCTCGGTGGCCAGCGTCATCACCCGCGGCGCGGCCAGCTGGCCGAGCATGCGGCCAGCCTGCACCGTCAGCATGCCGGGCGCCAGCCAGCGGCGGCTCAGGCGGGCGCGCGGGTTCAGGCTGCCGTCGGCCAGTTGCTGCACATAGACCGGCAGCCGGGCGATGCCGTGCGTCGACACGCCTTGCGCATCGGCGCGCAACAACTGGCGGCTGGCGAGTTCGGCGGCCGCGTGGCCCAGGCCGGCGTGACGCAGGACCGCGGCGGTCCATGAGGTCAGGCTGGCAAGCGAAAAACAGGAGGGCGTGGACATGGCGCAGGACGATCGCTGGGATGCGTCATCCTAGGGACGGCGTGCCGCCACGGCCACTACCCATTACTCATGTCGATATTGTCATTTTCTATGTCGACAATTTTGTTTAATGATGCCGGGGAGCGCCTGCTCGAGCCGAGCCAAGCCACGCGAAGTTAAGCAGGGCCGAGCCGAGCCAGGCCGAGCCGGGCCGAGTCCGCAAGCCGCGGGCCCGGCTTCCGAGCCCGCCGCCCCTCAGTTCGCGAACTGCCCGGCCGCCTGGATCACCGGCGCATACCGCTTGGTCTCCAGTTCCAGCCAGTCGCGCAGGCCGGCCGGGCTGAGCTTGTCGTCGCCAGGGATCACGCCGCCCAGGTCGGACAGGCGCTGCACCACCGCCGGATCCTTGAGCGCGGCGCGGATCGCATCGCCGAACTTGTCGACGGCCGCCGCCGGCGTGCCCTTGGGCGCATAGACGCCATGCCAGACCACGAACTGGAAGTCCTTCAGGCCCTGCTCGGCCAGCGTCGGCGTGTCGGGCAGCGTCTTGATGCGTTCGCTGGTGGTCACGCCATACAGCTTGACGGTCTTGGCCTGGATGTGCGGCGTGGTGCCGGTGGTCTGGTCGCACAGCAGGTCGACCTGGCTGCCCAGCAAGGCGTTCATGGCCGGACCGGTGCCCTGGAACGGCACGGTGGTCATCTCCACGCCCATGGCCTGGCGCAGCAGCACGCTGCACAGGTGCGACACCGCGCCCAGGCCGGCGTGCGCGAGGTTGACCTTGTCGCCCTGTTTGCGGACGTAGGCCTGCAGCGCGGCGAAGTCCTCGACCGGCAGGTCGCGCCGGCCCACCAGCGTCATCGGCACGTCGAGCACCTGCGTGACGTATTCGAAGTCCTGCAGCGGCGTGTAGCTCAGCTTGCGATACAGCGACGGCGCCGACGCCATGCCGTTGTGATGGATCAGGAAGGTATAGCCGTCGGGCTGCGCGCGCGCCACGTGCTGGGCGGCGATGGTGCCGCCGGCGCCGGTGCGGTTCTCGACGACCACGGTCTGCCCCAGCGATTTGCTCATCACCGCGCCCAGCAGCCGCGCCACCACGTCGGTCGGACCGCCGGCGGCGAACGGCACCACCAGCGTGATCGGTTTGTCGGGATAGCTCTGCGCCGCCGCGGCGCCGTTCAGCGCCAGGCCCGCCAGCATGGCGCCGGCCGAATGCAGCAAGGTCTTGCGGATGGTTCGGTACATGGATGTCTCCTCGGTTGTCGTGATGGCGCTCAGATGGCGCCTTGCTCGCGCAGCGCCGCGATGGCCTGCGTGTCCCAACCCAGTTCTTCGAGTATGGCCTGGGTGTGTTCGCCCAACCCCGGCACCGGGTCCATGCGAGCAGGGGCGGTCGCGCTGCTGCCCGGGGGCAGCAGTGCGGGGATCGGTCCGGCCGGCGTGCCGACCTGGGTCCAGCGGTCGCGGGCCCGCAGTTGCGGGTGCTGCCAGACCGCGTGCATGTCGTTGACCCGCGCATTGGCGATCTGTGCGCGGTCCAGCCGCGCCACCAGTTCGTCGGCGCTCAGCGGCGCCAGTGCGGCGTCGATCAGCGCGCGCAGGGCGTCGCGGTTGGCCACGCGGCGCGAGTTCGACGAGAAGCGTTCGTCGTGCGCCAGCGCCGGTTGCGCCAGCACGCCGTCGCAGAACAGCGCCCATTCACGTTCGTTCTGCAGGCCCAGCATGACTTCGCGGCCGTCGCCGGCGGCGAACGGTCCGTAGGGATAGATGGTCGCGTGCGAGGCGCCGTGACGGCCCGGCGGCGGGGCGCCGTCGTAGGCGTAGTACAGCGGAAAGCCCATCCACTCGACCATGCTCTCGAGCATCGAGACGTCGATATGGCTGCCCCGGCCGCTGCGGCCGCGCGCCAGCAATGCCGCCAGGATGTTCGAGTAGGCATACATGCCGGCCGCGATGTCGGCGATCGAGCAGCCCGCCTTGGCCGGCGAGTCGGGCGTGCCGGTCACCGACAGGAAGCCCGACTCGCCCTGGATCAGCAGGTCGTAGGCTTTCTTGTCGCGATAGGGTCCGTCGCTGCCATAGCCGGAAATGTCGCAGACGATCAGGCGCGGATGGGCCGGCTGCAGTGCTTCGTAGGACAGGCCCAGCCGCGCGGCGGCGCCGGGCGCGAGGTTCTGCACCAGCACGTCGGCCTGCGCCAGCAAGGCGTCGAGCACGCCGCGGGCCTGCGGATGCTTGATGTCCAGCGTCAGGCTTTCCTTCGAGCGATTGGTCCAGACGAAATGCGAGGCCATGCCCTCGACCCGTTCGTCGTAGGCGCGCGCAAAATCGCCGGTGCCGGGCCGTTCGACCTTGATCACGCGCGCGCCCAGGTCGGCCAGTTGCCGCGTGCAGAACGGCGCGGCGATCGCGTGTTCGAGCGTGACCACGGTCACGCCCTGAAGGGCAAGGGCAGCGCTCATGTCGCGAGTGTCTCCATCAGAACGAGCGCGGCAGCCCGAGCACGTGCTCGGCCACGTAGGCGTAGATCAGGTTGGTCGAGATCGGCGCGACCTGGTACAGGCGCGTCTCGCGGAACTTGCGTTCGATGTCGTACTCGTTGGCGAAGCCGAAGCCGCCATGGGTCTGCAGGCAGACGTTGGCGGCCTCCCACGAGGCCTTGGCGGCCAGGTACTTGGCCATGTTGGCCTGCGCGCCGCAGGGCTGCCTGGCGTCGAAGCGGCGCGCGGCGTCGAAGCGCATCAGGTTGGCCGCCTCGATCTCGATGAAGGCGTCGGCGATCGGAAACTGCACGCCCTGGTTCTGGCCGATCGGACGGTCGAACACCACGCGTTGGTTGGCGTACTGGCGGGCGCGCTCGATGAACCAGTAGCCGTCGCCGATGCACTCGGCGGCGATCAGCGTGCGTTCGGCGTTCAGGCCGTCGAGGATGTAGCGAAAGCCCTTGCCCTGTTCGCCGATCAGGTTCTCCTCGGGGATCTCGAGATCGTCGAAGAACAGCTCGTTGGTCTCGTGGTTGACCAGGTTCGGGATCGGCCGCACCGCGAGCCCCTTGCCGATGGCCTGGTGCAGGTCGACGATGAAGATCGACATGCCTTCGGATTTTTTCTGCACCTCGGCCAGCGGCGTGGTGCGCGCCAGCAGGATCATCAGGTCGGAATGCTGCACGCGCGAGATCCAGACCTTCTGGCCGTTGACGACCCAGCGGCCATCCTTTTTGACCGCGCTGGTCTTGATGCGGGTGGTGTCGGTGCCGGTGGTCGGTTCGGTGACCGCCATCGACTGGATGCGCAGCTTGCCGGCGGCGATGTCGGGCAGGTACTTCTGTTTCTGCGCGGCGCTGCCGTGGCGCAGCAGCGTGCCCATGTTGTACATCTGCCCGTGCACCGCGCCGGCATTGCCGCCGCAGCGGTTGATCTCTTCCATGATCACGCTGGCGGCGCCCAGGCCCAGGCCGGTGCCGCCGTGCTCCTCGGGGATCATCGCGGCCAGCCAGCCGGCCTGCATCAACGCGTCGACGAAGGCCTCGGGATAGCCTTTCTGCTCGTCGATCTTGCGGAAATATTCGTCCGGGAACTGCCGGCACAGCTGGCGCACGGCATCGCGGATCTCCTGGAATTCGTCGGTCTCGTTGAACATCGTCTGCATCGTCCTCGGTCTGCCCGCCGGGCCGCGCGGGCAGCGGCACGGGGCGGGATGGTCGAACGATTCTGGGCCGGCCCGGGCTATTTGTGAAATACTGATTGAAGTTATCCGCTATACACAGAACAACTAGCCACGGAGACGCCGATGGAGCTGCGGCAACTGCGCTATTTCGTCGGCGTCAGCGAAGCCGGCAGCCTGCTCAAGGCCTCGGGACGCCTGCACATCGCCCAGCCGGCGCTGGGCCAGCAGATCACCGCGCTCGAGCGCGAAGTCGGCGCGCGGCTGTTCGATCGTTCCAGCCGTGGCGTCGCGCTGACCGAAGCGGGCCGGGTGTTTCTCGAGCATGCCAAGATCGTGCTGGCCGACGCCGAGCGCGCCCGCCTGGCGGTGCGCGAGCTGGCCGACGAGCCGCGCGGCGAGGTCGCGCTGGGGCTGCCGACCACCGTCGCGCTGGCCGCCAACCTGCCGATCCTGAGCGCCTGCCGCAACCGGCTGCCGCAAGTGCGGCTCAAGGTGGTCGAGGCCTATAGCGGCTTTCTGCGCGAGTGGCTGCAGTCGGGCCGGCTCGACCTGGCGGTGATGTTCGGCGAATCGCAGGATGCCGACCTGGCCAAGCGGCCGCTGCTGGACGACAGCCTGGTACTGGTCACCAGCGCGGCCAACAAGGTGCCGGCGCGGCTGCCGATCGCCGCGCTGAGCCGCTGGCCGATGGTGCTGCCGGGCCGCGAGCATGGCCTGCGCCGCATCATCGACGAGGCCTGCGCGCCGTTGGGCATCACGCTGGACGTGGTCGCCGAGATCGAGTCGCTGGGCAGCGTCAAGCTGGCCGCCGAGGCCGGCCTGGGCAGCACCATCCTGCCGGCTGTCTCGGTCGCGGCCGAGGTCGCCAGCGGCCGCCTGCGCACCGCGGTGATCGACAGCCGCGTCATGTCGCGCCGCGTGGTCTGCGCCACCAACATCGCACGGCCGGCGACCGTCGCCAGTTCGGCGGTGACCACGCTGGTGCAGCAGGTCATCCGCGACATGGTCGCCAGCGGCGCCTGGCCGGCGCGCTGGGTCGGCGGCGAGGTCTGATCAGCGAGGTCTGATCAATAACCCAGCAGGTTCTCGCGCACGTGCGCCAGATGCTGGCGTGTCGCCTCGGTGGCGCGCGCGGCGTCGCGGTCGCGCAGCGCCGCGACCAGTTCGCGGTGCTCGAGCTCGTAGGCCTGGCGCCGTTCGGCCGTCAGGCTCTTGCGCTTGAGCGCGCCCCAGCTGGCGCTGGCGCGCGCGGTGCCGATCAGGTCGAACACCTGCATGACGAAGGCGTTGTGGGTGGCCAGCGCGATGGCCTCGTGCAGCGCCGTATCCCACTGTTCGAAAGCCTCGAAGCTGGCGGCCGCCTCGGCCTGCTCGCAGCAATGGTCCATGCGGGCGAAATCGGCATCGGTGGCGTGCTGCGTGACCAGCGCGGCGATCGCTGGTTCGAACGCCAGCCGCGCCGCCATCAGCTCGGCCGGGCTGACCGGCGCGGCCGGTTCGGCCGCAAGCGGCGGCGCCGGCTCGCGCGCGCCGGCATCGCCGACATAGGTGCCGCTGCCAACCGTCTGCACGATCAGCCCGCGCGCCTTCAACTGCGCCAGCGTGCGGCGCACCGTCGAGCGGCTGATGCCGAACTGCTCGCCCAGCGCCCGCTCGGTGGGCAGGCGATGGCCGGCCGGCCACGCGCCGCTGTGCAGCTGGTCGAGTATGGCCTCACGCATGGTGGCTGCCTTGTCCATCGGGTTCTCGGTAGGTCTTGGTGAACGCGATGATACCAAAAAGTGCCAATTAGGTGTTGGAGTCATGATGCGTCGAGTTTTCTTCAGATGGCTTGGAAGCCTCGTCGTCATTGGGTCTAAAGGATTTTCGTCAGCGCGCCCGATCCTTTAGGTGCTTTTTGGTATTGCTATTGGTCTTTATTGGCTCTAGTATTTTTCGCGTTGGCAGCATTTGGCATCAGCCCCGGCTGCCCATCCCGATTTCCAGGAGCAAGCATGAAGATCGCAGTGTTCAAGGTGTCCGGCCAGCGCAAGGTCGGACTGGTGTCGCCGGACGGCAAGACCGTCACGCCGCTGGACTTTCCGCCGCAGCTGGCCGCGCAGGGCGCGCTGGCCGTCATCGACGCGCTGGCCGCCGGCCAGTCGCTGCCGGCCCAGGCGGGCCAGGCGCTGGCCTGGGATCAGGTCGAGCACGAAGCGCCGCTGCCGGCGCAGCGCCGCAACCTGTTCTGCGTGGGCCGCAACTACCACGCGCATGCCAAGGAGCTGTCGGCCTCGGTGTTCAAGGACAACGACAAGAATCCCGAAGCCTGGCCCATCGTCTTCACCAAGGTGCCGCAGACCGTGATCGGCCCGCGCGACGACGTGCGGCTGCCGGCCGCCGGCATCACCGACAAGATCGACTACGAGGCCGAGCTGGCCGTGGTGATCGGCAAGCAGGGCAGCAACATCAGCCAGGCCGAGGCCATGGGCCATGTGTTCGGCTACACGGTGGTCAACGACGTCACCGCGCGCGACGTGCAGATGCGCCACCAGCAATGGGATCTGGGCAAGTCCTTCGACACCTTCTGCCCGATGGGCCCGTGGCTGGTCACCGCCGACGAGTTCGACGGCACCCGCACGCGCGTGCGCTGCTGGGTCAACGGCGAGCTGCGCCAGGACGGCCAGACCACCGACCTGATCTTCGACATCCCGACGCTGATCGAAACCTGTTCGCGCGGCATCACCCTGCTGCCCGGCGACATCATCGCCACCGGCACGCCATCGGGGGTGGGCATGGGACTGAAGCCGCCGGTGTTCCTCAAGCCAGGCGACAGGGTGCGCATCGAGATCGACGGCATCGGCGTGCTCGAGAACGAATTCAGGCGACACGAAAAAGACGGAGCATGACCCGCGGGGCGGCGGTGGTGCTGCCGCATTTCTGGCCGGGCATGGCCACCATGCCGCCGAGCTGCATGATGGGCGGTTGACCGGGCGGCCTCTGCGGCGGCTGCGCTAGGGCAGCGCGGCGGCAGTGCTAGGGCAGCGCGAACGCCACCAGCGCGTCGCCTACGGCGCTGCCGAGCACCGGATGCCCGCCGGCGGCGATCACCACGTACTGCCTGCCACCGACCGCATAGGTCATCGGCGTGGCGTGGCCGCCGTAGGGTAGCTCCCCCGCCCACAGCAAGTCGCCGGTGTCGGCGTCGAAGGCGCGCAGCAGGTTGTCCATGGTGGAGCCGATGAAGACCAGGCCGCCGGCGGTGACCAGTGGCCCGCCGAAGGTTGGCGTGCCGAGGTCGAGCGCCAGGCCGAGCGGCGCCAGCTTGCGGGTGTTCCCGAGGACGACCTGCCAGGCCAGCTTGCCCGACTCGAGGTCCACGGCCGACAGCTTGCCCCACGGCGGCTTGTTGCACGGCAGGCCGAGCGGCGACAGCAGCACCTCGCGGACCATGCCGTAGGGTGCGCCGCGCATCAGCGAGATCTCCTTGCCGCGCTCTTTCGTGCGGCGTTGCGCCGCCTCGTCGGCCGGCAGCAGGGTCACGCGGTGCACGGCATTGTTGCTGTTGACGAAGATGCGGTTGCGCGAGCGGTCCACGGCGACGCCGCCCCAATTGGCCCCGCCTGCGCCCATCGGCACGATCAGCGTGCCGGCCCCGGTGCTTGGCGGGGTGAACAGACCCTCGTTGCGGGAGGCGGCGATGGCCTTGCGGCACGCCGACCAGTCGAAGCCGAGCAGGCCGAAGGCATCGTCGGTGGTGATGCCTTGAGGCGACAGCGTCGGCAGGCCGACCGACCAGGGTTGGGTCGGGGAGGTCCATTCACCAGGCACGTCGCTGTGCGGCGCCGGCCGTTCCTCGACCTTGGTCAGCGGCTTGCCGGTCTCGCGATCGAGCACGAACAGGAAACCGGTCTTGGTGGCGAACACCAGTGCCGGGACTGGCGCGGTGCCGGGCGCTGCATCGGGCGGCCGGAAGTCGAGCAGGCTCGGTCCTGCGGGAAGGTCGTAATCCCAGAGATCGTGGTGCACGGTCTGGAAGTGCCACACCAGCTCGCCAGTGCTGCCGCGCAGGGCCACCATGCTGATGGCGTAGAGGTTGTCGCCCTTGCGCAGCCCGCCGTAGAAGTCCGGGCTCGGGCTCGAGGTGGGCTGGAATACGAGGTCGCGCGCCGGGTCCACCGTGATCGATGCCCAGACGTTGGCATGGCCAGTGCGTTCGTGGCTGCCGTCCTCCCAGGTGGGGCTGGCCACCGGATCGAAGCCGCGCGGGATCGGAT
>JAEZBO010000109.1 GCA_023427085.1 Pseudomonadota bacterium | reverse complement strand
CGGCCGCCTCGCCGTTGCCGCAGCTGGTGCCGCGCCCCGCCGCGCCGGCGCGTGCCGACGACGGCCCGGCGCTGGTGATGCAGGGCGTGGCCAAGCACTTCGGCAGTCTCAAGGTGCTCGAGGGCATCGACCTGCAGGCGCGCGGCGGCGAGCTGGTGGGGCTGATCGGCCCCAACGGCGCCGGCAAGACCACGATGATGCGCTGCATCAGCGACGGCGCCGAACGCTCGGCCGGCACGGTCAGCCTGGGCGGCCACGAGATCGGCCGGCGCGGCCCGGACCACGGCGTGCGGCTGGGGCTGGGGCGCAAGTTCCAGAACGCCAACGTGTTCGAGTCGCTGACGGTGGCCGAGAGCCTGCGGATCGCCGGCACCTTGCGCGCCGCGCCGTCCTGGCTGCGCCGCTCGGCCGAACTGAGCCTGCCCGAGCATGCGCTGGCGGTGCTGCGCACCACCGCGCTGGACGCCAAGCTGGGCGCGGTCACGCGCGACCTGTCGCACGGCGAGCAGCAGGCGCTCGAACTCGCCATGGTGCTGGCGCTCGAGCCGCGCCTGCTGCTGCTCGACGAGATCACCGAAGGCCTGCAGCCCTCGGTGATCGACCGGCTGGCGCGGGCCTTGTGCTGGGAGCGCCGCGAACGCGGCACCGCGATGCTGATCGTCGAGCAGAACGTGGCGTTCGCCCGCCAGGTCTGCGACCGCTACGTAGTGCTCAAGCAGGGCAGCGTCGCCGACGCCGGCGCGATGCAGGACGAGGACTCGTCGCAGCGCATCTTCGACCACCTGCGGGTCTGAGACGCACGCGGTATGCTTGCCGGGCGGTGCTGCCGGCAAGCCCGCCGCGGCGGCCCGGGCCGTCCAGGCAGTACCGTTTTTTTGCTTGATCAGGTGCCTATGTCTACCTCCTCTCAGTTGCCCGGCTGGCGCATCGGCGTGCTGTATTCGCGCACCGGCATCTCGGGCAGCACCGAAAGCCAGCATTTCTTCGGCACGGTGCTGGCCATCGAAGAGATCAACGCGCTGGGCGGCGTGCTCGGCCGGCCGCTCGATCCGGTTGCCTACGACCCGCGCAGCGACGCCGACGAGTACCGCCGGCTGGCCGGCCGGCTGCTGTTCGACGACGAGGTGACGGTGATCTTCGGCGCCTGCACCTCGCATTGCCGCAAGGCCATGCTGCCGGTGGTCGAACGCACCAACGCCTTGCTGTGGTACGCCTCGGTCTACGAAGGCTTCGAGTATTCGCCCAACGTGATCTATTCGGGCGCCGCGCCCAACCAGAGCAGCATGCAGCTGGCCGCCTACCTGCTGCAGCACTGCGGCAAACGCATCTTCCTGGTGGGCGCCGACTACATCTATCCACGCGAGACCAACCGCATCGTGCGCGACGCAGTCGAGGACCACGGCGGCGAGATCCTCGACGAGGTCTATCTGCCGCTGGGCTGCGCCGACGCCGACCTCGACGAGGTGATCCGCGACATCGCGCAGATCGAGCCCGACGTGGTGTTCTCGACCCAGATCGGCACCGACTCGCTGCGTTTCTACCAGCGCTATCACGCGGCCGGCCTGCACGCGCGCGGCATCCCGATCGCCAGCCTGACGATGACCGAGTCCGAGGTGCACGAGATCGGCCCCGAGCTGTGCAGCGGCCACATCACCGCGGCCTCGTACTTCAACACGCTGCAGACCGCCGAGAACGCCGCCTTCCTGCAGGCCTGGCACGCGCGGTTCGGCGAGCGGCCCGCCAGCGTCTATGCGCAGGCCTCGTACAACCAGGTGCATCTGTTCGCGCGGGCCTTGCAACGGGTCGGCAGCCTGGACACCCGCAAGCTGGTGCAGGCGGTGCACGGCGTCAGCTTCATGGCGCCCGAAGGCCCGCTGGCCATCCTGGCCGAGAACAACCACTGCGTGCTGACGCCGCGCATCGGCGTGTGCCGCGGCGACGGCCGCTTCGAGGTGGTCTGGCAGGGCAGCGAACCGGTCAAGCCGGACCCTTACCTGACCACCTTCGGTCTCGACGCTTTCTGGCTGGGCTGAAGATGGACGCCAGTGTCCGCCGCCTGTACGAAGACCTGCGCTGCGTCGCGGTGGCGGTGGTGTATCCGCCCGGCGAGGACCGCGACCTGCTGGTCGAGCAGCTCAAGCGCATCGGCTGCCGCATCCATCTGTTCTGGCCGCTGCCCGAGCGCCCGCCGGCCAACGCCGACGTGGTGTTGTTCCAGGTGTCGCAGGCCTTGCAGGGCAGCTCGGCGTGGTGTGCCAGCGAGGTCGACGCGACGCTGATCGCGCTGTCCGACTACGAGACGCCGACCACGCTCAAGCTGCTGCTCAAGACCCACGCGCACGGCGTGCTGAACCGGCCGTTCCGCTCGGCCGGCATCCTCAGCACGCTGGTGCTGGCGCGCTCGGCCAAGCTGTTCCAGCTGCGCCAGCAGAACAAGATCGACAAGCTCGAAGGCACCATCAAGGCGCGCCGCGTGATCGAGAAGGCGATCCGGCTGCTGGTCGATCATCATCGCCTGGACGAACGCCAGGCCTACGAACACATGCGCACCCGCGCCACCAAGATGCGCGTCAGCGTGGCCGAGGTCGCGCTGATGATCGTCGAGGCCAGCGAGGCGATGGAACGGCTGGGGCTGGGCGGCCAGCCCTGAGCGGGCTGCCCGGCCGCGAGAGGCGGGCCAGGGCGCGTGGCTGAACGGCCGGATGCCGGCGGGCGGGTCGCGCGCCTGACGGCCACGGCGACGCGCCAGCCGCCCCGTTGTCAGAACGGCTCGTCGAGCCCGCTCTGCACCTGCTCGGCCGCGCGCAGCACCGCGCGTGCCTTGGCTTCGGTCTCGAGCCATTCCATCTCGGGGCTCGAGTCGGCCACGATGCCGGCGGCCGCCTGCACGTACAACATGCCGTTCTTGATCACGCCGGTGCGGATCGCGATCGCCACGTCCATCTCGCCGCCGTAGCTCAGGTAGCCGGCCGCGCCGCCATAGATGCCGCGGCGCACCGGCTCGAGCTCGTCGATCAGCTCCATCGCGCGCACCTTGGGCGCGCCGGTCAGCGTGCCGGCCGGGAAGGTGGCGCGCAGCACGTCCATGCTGCTCATGCCCGGCAGCAGCGTGCCGTGCACGTTCGAGACCAGGTGCATGACGTGTGAATAACGTTCGATCACCATGGTGTCGGTGACCTCGACCGTGCCGGTCACGGCCACGCGGCCGACGTCGTTGCGCGCCAGGTCGATCAGCATCACGTGCTCGGCGCGCTCCTTGGGATCGGCCAGCAGCTCTTCGGCCAGCGCCGCGTCTTCGTCTGGCGTGCCGCCGCGCTTGCGGGTGCCGGCCAGCGGCCGGATCGTGACGCGGCTGGGCGCCTGGCCGGTGGCGGCGTCGGGCTTGCCGATGGCCTCCTGGCGCACCAGGATCTCGGGCGAGGCGCCGACCACCTGGAAGTCGCCGAAGTTCCAGAAGTACATGTACGGCGAGGGGTTGAGCGAGCGCAGCGCGCGGTACAGCGACAGCGGCGAGTCGCGGTAGGGCTTGGCGATCACCTGGCCGACCTGCACCTGCATCAGGTCGCCGGCGGCGATGTATTCCTTGGCGCGGCGCACCGCGGCCAGGTAGTCGTCCTTGTGGAAGTCGCGCTGCGACTCGGTCTGCACGCTGGCATGGCTGTACGGGATGTCGACCGGCTTGCGCAGCCGCGCGCGCAGCGCCTTCAGGCGTTGCTGCGCGTTGGCGTAGGCCTCGGGCTGGGCCGGGTCGGCATAGACCATCAGGTAGATGCGGCCGGCCAGGTTGTCGACGATCACCAGCTCGTCGACGTGCAGCAGCATGATGTCGGGCGTGCCCTCGTCCATGCCGGCCGGAAACGGCTTGACCGCCGGACCCAGCCGCGGCTCGATGTGGCGCACCGTGTCGTAGCCGAAATAACCGGCCAGGCCGCCGGCGAAGCGCGGCATGCCGGGCCGCAGCGCGACCTTGAAACGTTGCTGGTATTGCTCGATGAAGGCCAGCGGATCGCCCTCGTGCGACTCGACCACCTGGCCGTCGCGCAGCACTTCGGTCAGCCGGCCGCTGGCGCGGATCACCGTGCGCGACGGCAGGCCGATGAACGAATAACGGCCGAAGCGCTCGCCGCCGACCACCGACTCCATCAGGCAGCTCATGCGTCCGCCATCGGGGCCGGCGTGCGCCAGCTTCAGGTAGATCGCCAGCGGCGTGTCCAGGTCGGCGTAGGTCTCGGCGACCAGCGGGATGCGGTTGTAGCCTTGCGTGGCCAGTGCCTTGAATTCCAGTTCGGTCATGTGCGGTCTCGGTGCGGGTTGTTTCAGGCCAGCCGATGCAAAAACGCCCGGCCAGTGGGGTCTGGGTCCGGGCGGGGATGTTTCTGACAGTCGGAATACTGCGGGCCGGTGAGGAGCGGTGCTGCGGCTTCACCGGGCCGGAAAACGATCCTCACCCGTTGGACGAACGCCACCAGCGCCACCAGGCGCGGGCAATGGACGGTTCGTGGGCGATCGCAAACATCGTGGCGGGATCTCTGACTGGCGCGGCGCGCGGCCGAGCGGCGGCGCGTTTCGCAAACCAATATACCATCGCGCGCCGCCATGTGGCCGCCATGGCCGCGGGCGGCGTGCCGGGCAACGAGGGCGGCGTGCGGCCAGCAGTACGTGACTGGCCGCGCGCCACTGGCCGTGCGCCACTAGCCGCGCGCCACCTCAGTGGTTGTGGCGCGGCAGCTTGCGGGCGATGCGCTGGAACTGCACGGTCTTCTCGAGCACCGCGCCCTCGGACAGGTGGCCGACGTGCTCGCGATACAGCATCTGCCACGGCGTGGCATCGGGCGGCGGCGCCGGGATGGTCTCGTCGGCGCGGCGGCGGGCGATCTCGGCCGGGTCGACCAGCGCATCGCAACGGCCGGTGTTGAAGTCGATGCGGATCGTGTCGCCGCTGCGCAGCCAGCTCAGTCCGCCGCCGGCCGCGCTTTCGGGCGAGGCGTGCAGGATCGACGGACTGTCGGCGGTGCCCGACTGGCGGCCGTCGCCCAGCGTCGGCAGGCTGCGCAGGCCACGCCGGATCAAGGCATCGGGCGGCTGCATGTTGACGACTTCGGCCGAGCCGGGCCAGCCGATCGGGCCGGTGCCGCGGATCACCAGGATCGTGCGTTCGTCGATCTGCAAGGCCGGATCGTTGATGCGCTGGTGGTAGTCCTCCGAACCGTCGAACACCACTGCCTTGCAGTCGAACACGCCTTCGCGGCCGGGCTCGCGCAGGTAGCGCGCGGTGAATTCCTCCGAGATCACGCTGGTCTTCATGACCGCGAAATCGAACAGGTTGCCGCGCAGCACCAGAAAGCCCGCGCGGGTCTTCATCGGCTGGTCGTAGGGCCGGATCACCTCGCGGTCGCTGGATTCGCGGCCGGCCAGGTTTTCGCCCATCGTCTTGCCGGTGACGGTCATACAGCCTTCGTCCAGCAGGCCCTGCTGCTGCAGTTCCCACATCACCGCCGGCACGCCGCCGGCGCGATGGAACCGTTCGCCCAGGTAGGCGCCGGCCGGCTGCACGTTGGCCAGCAGCGGCAGGTCGTAGCCGTGCGCTTCCCAGTCCTGCAGCGGCAGGTCGACACCGGCATGGCGCGCCATCGCCATCAGGTGCGGCTGCGCGTTGGTCGAGCCGCCGATCGCGGTGTTGACGCGGATCGCGTTCAGGAACGCCGCGCGGGTCATGATGTCCGAGGGCTTGAGATCTTCGAGCACCAGCTCGACCGCGCGCCGGCCGGTGCGATAGGCCATCTGGCCGCGTTCACGGTAGGCCGCCGGGATCGCCGAGCAGCCGGTCAGCGACATGCCGAGCGCCTCGGCCATCGCGTTCATGGTCGAGGCGGTGCCCATGGTGTTGCAGTGGCCGACCGACGGTGCCGAGTCGAGCGCGGCCTGCATGAATTCTTCCTGGGTGATCTCGCCGGCCGCCAGTTGCCGGCGCGAGCGCCAGATCACGGTGCCCGAGCCGACCAGCTCGCCTTCGTGCCAGCCGTCCAGCATCGGGCCGCCCGACAACACGATGGCCGGGATGTCGACGGTCGAGGCGGCCATCAGCGCCGACGGCGTGGTCTTGTCGCAGCCGGTGGTCAGCACCGCGCCGTCGATCGGATAGCCGTGCAGGATCTCGACCAGGCCCAGATAGGCCAGGTTGCGGTCGAGCGCGGCGGTGGGCCGCTTGCAGTTCTCGAAGATCGGATGGGTCGGAAACTCGATCGGGATGCCGCCGGCGTCGCGGATGCCGTCGCGCACCCGCTTGACCAGCTCGACGTGCACGCGGTTGCAGGGCGTCAGGTCGCTGCCGCTTTGCGCGATGCCGATGATGGGCTTGCCCGAGCGCAGCTCTTCGGGTGTCACGCCGTAGTTCATGAAGCGCTCGAGATACAGCGCGGTCATGTCGATGTGGTCGGGATTGTCGAACCAGTCGAGCGAACGCAGGCGCGGCGCGCCGGGTTTGGGGGATGTCATGTCTGGGGTCTCCGTGATGGGTCGGGCGCGGCGCCGGCCGGCGGACGACGTGCCGCGCTGGCGCGGGCCGCGTGCGCCGTCGTTGTCAGCCGCGCGGTGCGCCCAGCTGTCCGCCGAGCTCGTCCTGCACGTGCGCCTCGATGATCTCGTCGAAGCTGGCCTCGGCGCTGAAGCCCAGCTCGCGCGCCCGTTGCGCGTCGAAGCCGGGCGCCCAGCCGTTGACCATCTCGATGATGCGCGGATCGGGCTGCTTGCGGATCAGCTTGACCGCCGCGTCGCCGGCACGGCGGCGCAGCGCCTCGATCTGCTCGCCGACCGTGGCGCTCACGCCCGGCATGTTCAGGTTGCGGCGTGGTCCGACCCGGTCCAGGTCGAGCGTGGCCGCGTGCAGCAGGAAACCGACCGCGGCGCGCGGCGAGGCATGCCAGTGGCGCACGCCTTCGTCGACCGGCAGCACGGCCTCCTGGCCGACCAGCGGCTCGCGCAGGATGCTTGAGAAGAAACCCGAGGCCGCCTTGTTGGGCTTGCCGGGGCGGATGCAGATCGTCGGCAGCCGGATGCCGATGCCGTCGAAGAACCCGCGCCGCGAGTAATCGGACAGCAGCAGTTCGCAGATGGCCTTCTGCGTGCCGTAGCTGGTCAGCGGCGTGTGGTGGTAGTCGTCGGCGATCGGATAGGGCAGCGGCGCGCCGTAGACGGCGATCGACGAGGTGAACACCACGCGCGGACGGTAGCCCGACGGCGCCGCCAGCCGGATCGCCTCGAACAACAGCCGGGTGCCATCCAGGTTGATGCGGTAGCCCTTTTCGAAGTCCTGCTCGGCCTCGCCGGACACGATCGCGGCCAGATGGAAGATCACGTCGGGGCGGGACTCGATCAGCCGCTCGGCCTGGCCGGGCGCCGACAGGTCGGCCTCGATGGAGGTGGACGGCGCCGCGCCGGGCAGCGCTTCCGGCGCCACCACGTCGACCAGCGTGTAGCGCGTGATGGGCTGGCCGCCCAGTTGTCCGGCGGCCGCCAGGGCCGCGCCGAGCTTGCGTCCGACCATGCCGGCCGCGCCGATGATGGCGATGTGCATCGTGCCTGTCTCCTTGGTTTTTCTTGAGATTTCTACGGGCATACCCCTAGCGTACGAGGCAAGTCCGATGACTTATTATACGGTTGCCTGACAACCCTACCACCCTCGGGCAAACCAGAATTCAGGAGCGGATTTGATGGACATCGACGCACAGGACCGGCTGGTCCAACTGCGCGACACCCTGGTGCAACGGCTGGGACAAAGCAACGTCCTGACCGAGCCGGCCGACCAGGCGCGTTATTGCCGCGACTGGCATGGCGACGTGCAGAGCGGTGCGGTCGCCGTGCTGCGCCCGGACAGCACCGAAGCCGTCGCCCGCGCCGTCCGCGCCTGCGGCGAGCTGGGTCTGGCCATCATTCCGCAAGGCGGCAACACCGGCCTGGTGCTGGGCGGCACGCCCGACGCGCCGGCCGGCCAGGTGGTGCTGTCGCTCGAACGCATGAACCGCATCCGCCGCATCGATGCCGACGATTTTTCGGCCGTGGTCGAAGCCGGCTGCGTGCTGCAGCAGGTGCAGGACGCCGCGCGCGACGCCGGCCTGTTCCTGGGGCTGTCGCTGGGCGCCGAAGGCAGCTGCCACGTCGGCGGCAACGTCAGCACCAATGCCGGCGGCATCAACGTGCTGCGCTACGGCATGGCGCGCGAGCAAGTGCTGGGTCTCGAGGCGGTGCTGCCCGACGGCTCGGTGTTCGAGGGCCTGAGCACGCTGCGCAAGGACAACCGCGGCATCGATCTCAAACAACTGTTCATCGGCGCCGAAGGCACGCTGGGCATCATCACCGCCGTGTCGCTCAAGCTCTCGCCGCGGCCCGAGCAGGTCGAGACGGCGCTGCTGGCGGTCGAGTCGCTGGACGGCGCGGTCGATCTGTTCCGCCATGCCCGGCGCGACTGCTGCGACCTCATGAGCGCCTTCGAATTCATGCCGCCGGCCGCGTTCGCGCTGGCCCGCGAGGCCATGCCCGACCTGCAGATGCCGTTCGCGCAGCCGCATCCCGCTTATGTGCTGATGGAGATCTCGGGCTCGGGCCTGGTCGACGTCGGCGCGCTGATGCAGGCCTTCCTGGAAAAGGCCATGGCCGACGGCCTGGTGCTGGATGGCGTGGTGGCGTCGTCGCGCGCGCAGGCGATCAACCTGTGGCGCTTTCGCGAAGGCATGAACGAAGGCCAGGCCAAACGCGGCGCGCACCTGCGCACCGACGTGTCGGTGCCGCTGTCGCGGCTGGCCGAATTCGTCGACGTGGTCGAAGCGCGGCTGCGCCAGGCCTATCCCGATAGCGAGACGGTGTCGTACGGGCACGTCGGCGATGGCAACGTGCACATCAACCTGCTGCCGCCCGCCACCGCCGACGCCCGCGCGCGCGAGCACATCATCCATGACGGCAAGGAGATCATCAACGCCATCATCGACGAGTTCGGCGGCAGCATCAGCGCCGAGCACGGCATCGGCCGGCTCAAGCGGCCGGACTTCGAAAAGCGCGCCAGCCCGGTGCGGCAAGGCCTGTTGCGGGCGATCAAACGCGCCGTCGATCCGCAGCTGCGCATGAATCCGGGCTGCCAGATCGTGGTCGAATAGCGGTCGCCGCGGCCACCGGGACTTCACCCACGGGCCCGGCGTTCCGACGCGAAAACCAACATGCCGAACTTCGAACAACTGCAACGACTCGACCACCTGCCTGCCCAGATCGCCGCCAGCATCGGCCAGGAGATCTCGGCCGGCAACCTCAAGCCGGGCGACAAGCTGCCGACCGAGCAGACCATGGCCAAGACCTTCGGGGTCAGCCGCTCGGTGGTGCGCGAGGCGATCGCGCAGCTGCGCAACGAGGGCGTGATCGACACGCGCCAGGGCGTCGGCGCGTTCGTGCTCGAGCCGGGGCGGCGCCAGATCATCCGCATCGAAAGCAACGACCTGTCCAATCCCGGCAGCTTCCGCAGCCTGTTCCAACTGCGCGTGCCGCTCGAGGTCGAGGCCGCCGGCCTGGCCGCGCTGCATCACGGCGCCGACGACATCGAACGCATCGACGAGACGCTGCACGAGATGCATCGGCTCGACTCGTCGTGGACCGCCGAGACCATCGCGGCCGACGTGGCCTTCCATCGCGCGATCGCGCTGGGCACGCAGAACGAATACTTCACGATGTTCATCGGCTTCATCGCCGAGAAGGTCGCCTCGACCATCACGGTGGCACGCCAGCGCGCGGTGCTCGACGAGATCGTCGCGGTGACCATCGCCGAACACACCGCGGTGCGCGACGCCATCGTCGCGCGCGACATGCGCGGCGCGCGCCAGGCGATGCTGGCCCATATCTGTGGCGCGGCCTCGCGCCTGAACCTGCAACTGGATCTGGACAGCCCGCCGGGCGCGGACCGCCGGGAGGCCCCCGACCCCGCTTGAGGTCGGCCAGGCATCCCAAAAGAATACGAGGAGACAAATCATGCCGGACACCACACCAGAACAACGCGCCATCGTCGATGCCCATTTCCCGGTGCAGGCCGATGCGCTGACGGCCAGCCAGGTGCTGCCCGACGACGCCGAGCGCGCCACGCTGATCGGCCGCGTCTGGTCGCATGCGGCCAGCGGCCCGTGCCCGGTCACGCTGCGCGGCGACCGGGTGTTCGACCTGTCGCGCCTGGCGCCGACGGTGTCGGCGCTGCTCGATCGCGCCGACGTGGTCGAGCAGTTGGCGCGCGCCGAAGGCTGCCCCGACATCGGCTCGCTGGACGACTTTTTGACCGGCCGCGCCGGCCGCCTGTTGGCGCCGCTGGACCTGCAATCGGTCAAGGCGGCCGGCGTCACCTTCGCCGACAGCATGCTCGAACGCGTCATCGAAGAGCGCGCCAAGGGCGACCCGGCGCAGGCCCGCGCGGTGCGCGAAAAACTCGCGCCGGTGCTGGGCGAGAACCTGCGCGGCATCGAGGCCGGCTCGCCCAAGGCGGCCGAGGTCAAGCGGCTGCTGCAGGAGCTCGGCCTGTGGTCGCAATACCTCGAGGTCGGCATCGGGCCCGACGCCGAGATCTTCACCAAGGCGCAGCCGATGTCCTCGGTCGGTTGCGGCGCGCGCATCGGCATCCATCCCGGCTCGGACTGGAACAACCCCGAACCCGAAGTGGTGCTGGCGATCGCCTCGGACGGCCGCATCGTCGGCGCGGCGCTGGGCAACGACGTCAACCTGCGTGACTTCGAGGGCCGCTCGGCATTGCTGCTGGGCAAGGCCAAGGACAACAACGCCTCGTGCGCGATCGGTCCGTTCATCCGGCTGTTCGACGCCCACTTCGATCTGGCCGCGCTGGCGCGCGTCGAGGTCGCGCTGGACGTGCTCGGCAGCGACGGCTTCAGCCTGCGCGCGGTCAGCCCGATGGCCGCGATCAGCCGCACGCCGCAGGACCTGGCCGGCCAGCTGCTGAACCGCTGCCACCAGTATCCCGACGGCGCGGTGCTGTTCCTGGGCACGCTGTTCGCGCCGGTGCAGGATCGGCGCGGCCCGGGCCAGGGTTTCACGCACGAGATCGGCGACCGCGTCGAGATCTCGTCGCCGCAGCTGGGCCGGCTGGTCAACTGGGTCGAGCGCGCCGACGTCTGCGCGCCCTGGACCTTCGGCCTGCGCGCGCTGATCGACAACCTGGCGCGCCGCGGCCTGCTGCAAGGCTAGCGACCGGCCTGCCGGCCGGCGTCCCGGCGCGTCCGGGGCGCGCGCCGTTTCGTCCAACCCGTGCTCGCCGAGCGCGGAACACACCGAAGGAGCTGGCATGCAACGTGCCATCGATCTGTTCTACCGGCTGCTGGGATTCGTCCTGGTGGTGCTATTGGTCTGCATGGCCTTGATGGTCTTCACCAATGTCGTGCTGCGTTATGGCTTCAACTCCGGCATCCTGATCTCCGAGGAGATCTCGCGTTTCTGCTTCGTCTGGCTGACCTTCCTGGGCGCGGTGCTGACCTTCCACGAGCACAGCCACCTGGGCATCGAGACGCTGGTGCAGCGTTTTGGCCGCCGCGGCCGGCTGATCTGCATGGGCCTGAGCAATCTCATCATCATGGGCTGCGCCGGCCTGTTCTTCATGGGTGCGGTGATGCAGTTCGAGATCAACGCGACGATGTTCGCACCGGTCTCGGGCCTGTCGCTGGCCTGGGTCTACGGCGTCGGGCTGTTCACCGGCGCCGGGGTGTTCCTGATCGCGCTGGCGCGGGTGATCCAGCTGCTGACCGGCCGTGTCAGCGAAGAGGACATCGCCCGCTTCGTCGGCGAGCACAACGACATTCCCGAGGTGACCTGAGATGACGCTGATCGTATTCCTGAGCTCCCTGCTGGGCGCCATGGCCATCGGCGTGCCGGTCGCCTTCGCGCTGATCTTCTGCGGCGCGATGATGATGTGGTACATGGACATGTTCAACGCGCAGATCATCGCGCAGAACATGATCACCGGCGCCGACACCTTCACGCTGCTGGCGATTCCGTTCTTCCTGCTGGCCGGCGAACTGATGAACGCCGGCGGCCTGTCCAAGCGCATCATCGACCTGGCGCTGTCGTGGGTCGGCCACATCAAGGGCGGCCTCGGGCTGGTCGCCATCCTGGCCGCCGTCATCATGGCCAGCCTGTCGGGTTCGGCGGTGGCCGACACCGCCGCGCTGGCCGCCATCCTGATCCCGATGATGCGCCAGGCCGGCTACGACATGCCGCGCTCGGCCGGCCTGATGGGCGCTGGCGGCATCATCGCGCCGGTGCTGCCGCCGTCGATGGCCTTCATCGTGTTCGGGGTCGCCGCCAACGTCTCGATCACGCGGCTGTTCATGGCCGGCATCGCGCCGGGCCTGATGATGGGCCTGTCGCTGGTGATCGTCTGGCTGTTCCTGACGCGCCGCTCGGACGCCAAGTCGCTGCCGCGCCAGAGCATGCAAGATCGGCTGCGCAAGACCGGCCGCGCGGCCTGGGCGCTGGGCATGCCGGTGATCGTGCTGGGCGGCATCCGAATGGGCGTGGTCACGCCCACCGAGGCCGCCGTGGTCGCGGCCGCCTATGCCTGGTTCGTCGGCACCTTCATCTACCGCGAACTGAGCATGCGCGAGATGTATTTCGTGGTGCTGCGCGCCGCCAAGACCACCTCGGTGGTGATGTTCCTGGTGGCCGCCGCGCTGGTGTCGGCCTGGCTGATCACCGCCGCCAACATCCCGGCCGAGCTGGGCGGCATGATCGAGCCGCTGATCGACCGGCCCAAGCTGCTGATGTTCGTGATCATGGCGCTGGTGATGGTGGTCGGCACCGCGCTCGACCTGACGCCGACCATCCTGATCCTGACGCCGGTGCTGATGCCGATCGTGCAGATGGCGGGCATCGATCCGGTCTATTTCGGCGTGATGTTCGTCATGAACTGCTGCATCAGCTTGCTGACCCCGCCGGTCGGCGTGGTGCTCAACGTGGTCAGCGGCGTCGCCAAGGTGCCGTTGGGCAAGGTGGTGGTCGGCGTGCTGCCGTTCCTGCTGACCTACATCGTGCTGCTCATGCTGTTCGTGATCTTCCCCGAACTGATCACGGTTCCGATGCGCTGGCTTACCTAGCGGCGCAACAACGACCGCCACGCCGCGCCCACGGCTTGCCGCGCCCCAACGGGCGCGCATGGCCCGGGGCGGCGCGGCGGAAAAAGTGGCCGGCACCAGCCAGCCATCATCCCTGCAACGACATGCGTTCACGAGACGCGGAGGAGATACACATGAAGACGTTCGCACTGGCCGCCGTGGCCGCCGCCCTGGGTTGCGCGATGGCCGCGCCCGCACTCGCCGCCGAAGGCGATTTCAAGAACCGCAACATCCGCCTGTCCAACGGCCTGGCCGCCGATCACCCGGTCGGCAACGGCGTGAAGGCCTTCAACGAATGCGTGCAGGAGAAGTCCGGCGGCAAGATGAAGATCACCGCGTTCTGGAGCAGCTCGCTGGGCGACGACATGCAGGCCACCCAGGCGCTGCGCTCGGGCACGCAAGAAGCCGTGATCACCTCGTCGTCGCCGCTGGTCGGGCTGGTGCCGGCGCTGGGCGTGTTCGATCTGCCGTTCCTGTTCGCCAACGAAAAAGAGGCCGATGCGGTGGTCGACGGCGAGTTCGGCGACTTCATCAACCAGAAGCTCGACGCGGCCGGCGTGATCAACCTGGCCTATTGGGAAAACGGCTTTCGCAACATGAGCAATTCGAAGCTGCCCATCAACAAATGGGAAGACTTCGAGGGCCTGAAGGTCCGCGTGATGCAGAACAACATCTTCCTGGACACCTTCCGCACGCTTGGCTCGAACGCCACGCCGCTGGCCTTCGGCGAGATCTTCTCGGCGCTCGAGACGCGCGCCATCGACGGCCAGGAGAACCCGTTCGTGACCATCGACACCTCGAAGTTCTACGAGGTGCAGAAGTACGTCTCGGTGACCAAGCACGCCTACACGCCGTTCCTGGTGCTGTTCTCCAAGCCGATCTGGAACCGCTACAGCGACGACGAGAAGAACGCGCTGCGCGAGTGCGCCGTGGTCGGCCGCGACGTGCAACGCAAGGTCATCCGCGAAGTTTCGGACGAGTCGCGCAAGAAGATCGAGCAGGCCGGCCTGGGCGTCAACGAGATCAGCCCGCAAGAGCAGGAGCGCATGCGCGAGAAGGTCGCCCCGGTGTACGAAAAGCACAAGGCCACCATCGGCGCCGAGGTGGTCGATCGGGTGCAGGGCATCCTGACCGACCTTCGCGCCAAGAGCAGCTGATGTGTCATCGCGCCCGGGCCGCGCGTCGGCGCGCCCGGGCGTGTTCTTTTCGATCCGGGAGGACAGGCAGTGACAGATAGCTTGGCAGGCAAGACCGTATTGGTGACCGCCGCGGCGCAGGGCATCGGCCGCGCATCGGCGCTGGCTTTCGCGCGCCAGGGCGCGCGGGTGGTCGCCACCGATATCGACGAGGCCAGACTGGCCGAATTGCAGGGCACGGCGGGCATCGAGACGCTCAGGCTCGACGTGCTCGACGACGCCGGCGTGCGCGCGGCGGCCGGCCGGATCGGCCCGGTCGACGTGCTGTTCAATTGTGCCGGCGTGGTGCACGGCGGCGACATCCTGCAGATGCGCGACGACGAACTGGATTTTGCGTTCGACCTGAACGTGCGCGCGATGGTGCGCACCATCCGCGCGGTGCTGCCCGGCATGCTCGAACGCGGCGACGGCAGCATCATCAACGTCGCCTCGGTGGCCGGCTCGGTCAAGGGCGTGGCCAACCGCTGCGCCTATGGCATCACCAAGGCCGCGGTGGTCGGCCTGACCAAGGCGGTGGCGGCCGATTACGTGGCGCGCGGCATCCGCTGCAACGCGATCTGCCCCGGCACCGTCGAAAGCCCATCGCTCGAGCAGCGCATGCGCGCGCTCGGCGACTACGAGCAGGCGCGCGCGGCCTTCATCGCGCGCCAGCCGATCGGCCGGCTCGGCACGCCCGACGAGATCGCCGACCTGGCGGTCTATCTGGCCGGCGCGCGCTATACCACCGGCCAGGTGCACATCATCGACGGCGGATGGGTGAACTGATGGCGGCCAGCGACCTGTTCAGCCTGCACGGGCGGCTCGCGCTGGTGACCGGCTCGAGCCTGGGCATCGGCCATGCGCTGGCGCGCGGGCTGGCCGAGCATGGCGCCACGGTGCTGCTCAACGGCCGCGATGCCGGCCGGCTCGAGCAGGCCGTGGCGGCCTTGCGCGACGACGGCCTGCAGGCCCACGCGCTGGCCTTCGACGTCACCGACGCGGCGGCGGTGCGCGCCGCGGTGGCGCGGGCCGAGCACGAACATGGCCCGCTCGAGATCCTCGTCAACAACGCCGGCATGCAGCATCGTTCACCGCTCGAGGACTTTCCGGCCGACCAGTGGGACACGCTGATGCGGACCAACGTCTCGAGCGTGTTCCACGTCAGCCAGGCGGTGGCCGAGCCCATGCTGGCGCGCGGGCGCGGCAAGATCATCAACATCGCCTCGGTGCAGAGCGAGCTGGCGCGCCCCGGCGTGACGCCCTACATGGCCAGCAAGGGCGCGGTGCGCAACCTGACACGCGGCATGGCGACCGAATGGGCCGGCCGCGGCCTGCAGGTCAATGCGATCGCGCCGGGTTACTTCCGCACGCCGCTGACCGAGGCGCTGGTGGCCGACGCCGAGTTCTCGGCGTGGCTGTGCCGGCGCACCCCGGCCGGCCGCTGGGGCGAGACCCACGAGCTGGTCGGCGCCGCGGTGTTCCTGGCCAGCCAGGCTTCTTCGTTCGTCAACGGACAGCTGCTGTTCGTCGACGGCGGCATCACCGTCAGCCTGTAAGCCGGCCCTCCGACAGGCGGCCGTCCAGGACCGTGGCGGCCCGCCGCGCGGCCGCCGTCGCGCTGGCGGCCAACAGGCATGTAGCGGCCGCCGCCGGCCCCCGCTGACGGCGGTTTCGTCAGAGCGGCAGCGCGGCCAAAAAACGGCCGCAGATATACTTTTCCCCTTTTTCCGAACCTGGCATCGGCAGAGCAGAGCCCATCATGAATCCTATGTTGTCCCGTTTGAAGCAGGCGCGTGTGGTCCCCGTGCTGCGTTATTCCGACGCCGAATCGGCCTACTACGCCGCCGATGCCGCGGCGCAGGCCGGCTACTCCAGCCTCGAGCTGACGTGGACCATTCCCGACGTCGCGCAGGTGCTGGCCAGCCTGCGCCAGCGCCACGGCGACAGCCTGCTGCTGGGCGTGGGCACGATCACGCAAGCCGCGCAGGCCCAGGCCGTGCTGGCCGCCGGCGCCGACTTCCTGGTCTCGCCCGGCATCGCCGCTGACATCGTCGCGCCCGCGCACGAAGCGGGCGCGCTGTGCCTGCTGGGCGCCTTCACGCCCAGCGAGGTGATCGCGGCGCAACGCGCCGGCGCCGACGTGGTCAAGATCTTCCCGGCCGATACCGGCGGCCCCGGCCACCTGGCGGCGTTGCGTTCGGTGTTTCCGGACGTGCCGTTCTGCCCGACCGGCGGCATCGCGCGCGGCAACATGGCCGACTATTTCGCCGCCGGCGCGACCTTCGTGGGCATCGGCTCGAGCCTGTTCGACAAGCGTGCCTTCGCCGCGCGCGAGACCGACACCGTGGTGGCCGGCGCGCGCGCGATCCTGGAGGCCGCCCATGGCTGATTTCGACGTGGTGGGCCTGGGCGAGCCGCTGATCGAGTTCAACCAGACCGAGCCGGGCCAGCCGGTCTACCGTCAGGGCATCGGCGGCGACACCTTCAACGCAGTGGTCGCGGCGGCCCGCCAGGGCGCGCGCACCGCCTACATCGGCCGCATCGGCGGCGGCGACGATTTCGGCCGGCTGCTGCGCCAGCTGTGGCGCGAGGAAGGCGTCGACGCCTCGGGCATGGTCGAGGACGCCGAGGCCAACAACGGCCTGTACTTCATCGAGCATGGCGAGCATGGCCATCAGTTCAGCTACGTGCGGCGCAACTCGGCGGCCGCGCGCATGCAGCCGGCCGACCTCGACAGCGGCCTGGTCGAGCGCTCGCGCTATCTGCACGTCTCGGGCATCAGCCTGGGCCTGAGCCTGAGCGCCTGCGACACGGTGTTCGCGGCGATCGAGCGGGCCCGCGGCGCCGGCACCCAGGTCTGCCTGGACGCCAACCTGCGGCTCAAGCTGTGGCCGCTGGCGCGTGCCCGCGCGGTGCTGCGCGAGGCGATCGCGCAGGCCGACATCTTCCTGCCCGGCATGGACGACATGACGCAGCTGACCGGCCTGAGCGATCCGCTGGCGGTGCTGGCGTGGATCCGCGCGGTCAATCCGCACTGCGTGGTGGTACTCAAGAAAGGCCGCGAGGGCGTGCTGCTGGACCAGGACGGCGAGCAGTTCGCGGTCGCGCCGCGCAAGGTCGACGCGATCGACGCCACCGGCGCCGGCGACTGTTTCGCCGGCAGCCTGCTGGCGCGGCTGGCCAGCGGCGACAATTGGCGGCAGGCGATCGAATACGCCAATGCGGCGGCCGCGCTGTCGACCACCCGCTACGGCGCGATCGCCGCGTTGCCACGCGCCGAACAGGTGCGTGCCTTCATGCAGGGCTGAGCGCGAGGGCGCCATGCACAGCGAAAACATCATCGACGAACTGCGCCGCACGCTCGAGCAGCTCAGCCGCGCCGAGCGCGCGGTGGCCGAGGTCATCCTGCGCGACGTCGAGGCGGCCACCGCGCTGACCACCAAGCAGCTGGCCGACCAGGCCGAGGTCAGCGAGCCGACCGTGGTGCGGCTGGCGCGCCGGCTGGGCTGCGCCGGCTTCCCGCAGCTCAAGCTGCGGCTGTCGCAGGACTTCGCGGTGGCGCGCATGTTCCTGCGGCCCGACCTGGCGCGCAAGCCGCGCGATGCCCAGTCGGTGGCCGAGCAGATCCACCAGGCCGCCAGCCAGGCGCTGCTGCACGTCTACACCCATCACGATCCCGATGCGCTGGCCTTGGCCGCGCAGGTGATCGACCAGGCCCGCAGCCTCTACTGCATGGGCACCGGCGGCAACTCCAGCAACATGGCCGCCGAGGCCGAGAACCGCCTGTTCCGGTTCGGCGTGCCGGTGCAGACCGTCATCGACCCCTATCGCCAGCACATGCTGGCCGCGGCCAGCGACCCGGGCACGGCCTTCCTGCTGATCTCGATGACCGGCCGGCCGCAGGCGCTGCTCGAGACCGCCAGGCTGGCGCGCGAGCGCGGCGCCCGCGTGATCTGCCTGACGCGCCGGCGCAGCCCGCTGGCCGAGCTGGCCGACGTGCTGCTCGAGCTTGACATCCCCGACCAGGAAGCCGATTTCCAGCTGCCCAACCGCAGCCGCTACGCGCAGCTGTACATGATCGACGTGCTGGCCACGCTGGTGGGCGTCAAGCGGGTCGACCAGGCCCTGCCGCAGCTCAAGCGCATGCGCACCGCGCTGGTATCGCTGCATGGACCGACCGAGCAGCAACCCATCGGCGATTGATTGAAGTAGCTGAGCAACATATTTCTGCTGATATTGTGGAATTTATGTTGCTTAGCTACTTTTTTGGCGGTAACTTAGTTGCCATCTTGTAGATGGAGCTAATCCCCATGCGCTGGGAAGCATTGACGACCAAGGAATTCGCCGAGGTCTCCAGGACCGTGCCCGTCCTGATCAACATCGCTGCGATCGAGCAGCACGGGCCGCACCTGCCGGTGGACGTCGATGCCTGCATCGGCCAGCACTTCGTCGACGAGATGGACCGCGTCATGGGCGAGCGCGTGCTGACGCTGCCGCAGATCAAGGTCTGCTGTTCGGCGCACCACATGTCGTTCGCCGGTTCGCTGAGCGTCAGCCACGAAAGCTTCCTGGCCTATGCCTTCGACCTGATCTCGTCGGCGGTCGCGCACGGCTTCCAGAACATCGTCATCCTGAACAGCCACGGCGGCAACCAGGGCATCGGCCAGGTGCTGACCGAGAAGCTCGGCATGGCCCACCCGCAGGTGCGCTTTGCGTTCCTGACCTGGTGGCGCACCGCCAACGAGGCGCTGTCGCAGATCCGCGAATCGGCCTACGGCGGCGTCAACCACGCCTGCGAATTCGAAACCGCGCTGATGATGCACATCGCGCCCGACACCGTGCGCGGCGAGCACATCTGCGGTTTCAACCACGTGCTGCCGCCCGGCTGGGCCGACGCCGACATGCTCGAGTCGCGCAGCGGCAGCTGCTTCCGGCCGATGTCGGTGTCGTCCGGCGGGCTGGGGGTGGTGGGCGATCCCTCGCTGGCCACGCCCGACAAGGGCCGCCGCATATCCGAAGCCGTGGTCGAGCGGCTGCAGTCCATACTCACTGACATCGCCGGCTGAGACTGGCGCACCACAAGGGGAAAACGATGAAAAAACTGCTGGTCAAATGCCTCACCGGCCTGGCGATCGCCGCCCTCGGCGCAAGCGCGCCGGCGTGGGCCGACGAACCCGTCAAGGGCGGCCGCGCCACCATCGCCACCATCGGCGAGCCGCCGGCGCTGGATCCGACCATCGCCACCGGCGACCTGCTGGCCGCGGTCACGCAGCATTTCTTCGAGACGCTCTATACCTTCGACGAGAACTGGGCGCTGACGCCGCTGGTGGCGCAGGACATGCCCAAGATCTCGGACGATGGCCGGGTCTACGACATCCCGCTGCGCGAAGGCGTGATCTTCCATGACGGCCGCGCCATGACGTCCAAGGACGTGCTGGCCTCGCTCGAGCGCTGGACCGAACTGGCCTCGCGCGGCCGCGCGGTGGCGCCCAACATCGCGTCGATCGAGGCGACCGGCGACTACGCCGTGCGCATCACGCTGAAGGAGCCGTTCACGCCGCTGCTGGCGCTGCTGGCCTTCAACAACTCGGCCGCCATCATCGTGCCGGCCGGCACCTCCAGGCAGGCCATCGAGAACCCGATCGGCACCGGCCCCTACAAGGTCAAGGAGCGCCGTCCCGACCAGTACATCCACCTGGTGCGGCATGAAGAGTACAAGCAGCGCGACGGCGATCCCAAGGGCTATGGCGGCGCGCGCAAGCAGTACCTGGACGAGATCGTGTTCGTGCCGGTGCCCGACGCCAACACCCGCATCGAAGGCGCGCTGGCCGGCCAGTACCACTACGCCGACCTGCTGCCGGTTGAAAGCCACGGCCGCCTGACTGCCGCCGGCTCGAAGTCCGAAGCGGTCATCATGGAATCGTTCGGCTGGCCGCTGTTCGTCTTCAACACCAAGCAGGGCGTGATGGCCGACAAGGCGATCCGCCAGGCCGCGCAGGCCGCCATGAACTCCGAGGACATGATGGGCGCGGCCTTCGGCAACGCCGACTTCTTCAAGGTCGACGGCGCGCTCTATCCGCAGGGTTACCAGTGGCGCAACGACGCCGGCCTGTCGGCCTACAACCAGGCCGATCCGGAAGCCGCCGCCAAGCTGCTCAAGTCGGCGGGCTACGACGGCAAGCCGGTGCGCATCCTGACCAGCCGCCAGTACGAGTTCCATTACAAGATGGCGCAGGTCGCCGCCGAATACCTGAAGGTCGCCGGCTTCAAGGTCGACATGCAGGTGGTCGACTGGGCCACGCTGACGCAGCGGCGCGCCGACCCGGCGCTGTGGGACGTGTTCCTGACCCACTACCCGTTCCTGGCCGAGCCGGCGCTGATCCTGAACCTGGCCGACACCGCGCCGGGCTGGTGGTCGACGCAGACCAAGAACGACCTGCTGGCGCGCTTCAACGCCGAGACCGACAGCGCCAAGCGCGCCGAGATCTTCAAGGAGATCCAGGCACTGGTCTACGACGAAGTGCCGTTCTACAAGGTCGGCGACTTCAACAGCCTGTCGGCCAAGACGCCGTCGCTGCAGGGTTACGAGTCGGCCCCGTGGCCGTATTTCTGGAATACCTGGATCAAGCCATAAGGCTGGAGCCGGCAAGCCATGCTGATCTATGTGTTCAAGCGCCTGCTGGGCATGCTGGCGGTGCTGGCGATCGTGGTCACGGTGGTGTTCCTGCTGGTGCGCGTGGCGCCGGGGGACCCCGCCGCGGTCATGCTCGGCAGCGACGCCACCGCCGCGGACATCGCCAACCTGCGTGACCGGCTGGGGCTGAACGACAGCCTGCCCAAGCAGTACCTGCTGTTCGTCACGCACGCGGTGCAGGGCGACCTGGGCCAGTCGATCTTCCTGAACCGCCCGGTCACCGCGGCGATCTTCGAGCGCGCCGAACCGACCCTGCTGCTGACGCTGCTGGCGCTGCTGATCGCCTGTGCGATCGCGCTGCCGGCCGGCATCCTGGCGGCCTACCGGCGTGGCAGCCTGCTGGACCAATGCATCTCGGCCAGCGGCATGCTGCTGGCCAGCGTGCCGAACTTCTGGCTCGGCCTGATGCTGATCCAGGTGTTCGCGGTCGGGCTGGGCTGGCTGCCGGTCTCGGGCTATGGCCTGCCGGGCGCGCCGTTCGGCGAACGGCTGGCGCACCTGCTGCTGCCGGCGCTGGCGCTGGGCATCGTGTCGTCGGCGCTGATCATGCGGTTCACGCGCGCCAGCATGCTGGACGTGCTCAGCGACGACTACGTGCGCACCGCGCGCGCCAAGGGCGTGAGCGAGTGGCGGGTGGTGATGCGCCATGCGCTCAAGAACGCCCTGATCCCGATCCTGACCATCGTCGGCATGACCGCGGCGATTTTGGTGTCGGGCTCGGTGGTGGTCGAGACGGTGTTCGGCGTGCCGGGCATCGGCAACCTCGTCGTCAACGCCGTGGTGCGGCGCGACTACCCCGTCATACAAGGCGCGCTGCTGATCATCGCGGCCCTGTATGTGCTCATCAACTTCCTGATCGACATGCTGTATCTGCTGGTCGATCCGCGGGTGCGCTACTGATGACCGACACAACGCTAACGCTCGAGCCGGCCGGCCCGGGCCTGTTCCGGCGCCTGTGCCGCCGGCCCGCATTGCTGCTGGCGCTGGCCGTGCTGGTGCTGCTGGCCTTGCTGGCGCTGCTGGCGCCGTGGGTCTCGCCGTACCCGCCCGGCAAACTGTCGGTGGTCAATCGGCTGACGCCGCCCGGCGAGATGTTCTGGTTCGGGTCCGACGAGTTCGGCCGCGACGTGCTGTCGCGCACGCTGCACGCGGCGCGGCTGTCGCTGCTGGTGGGCGTCTGCGTGATGGCCTTCGCGGTGCTGCTGGGCACCGTGATGGGCCTGCTGGCGGGCTTCTTTCGCCGGCTCGACACGCCGATCGCGCGGCTGATCGACGCGATGATGGCGTTTCCCGACGTGCTGCTGGCGATCGCGCTGGTGGCCGCGCTCGGGCCGTCGCTGAGCACCGTCATCGTCGCGCTGGGCATCGTCTACACGCCGCGGGTCGCGCGCATCGTGCGCGCCTCGACGCTGGTGATCCGCGAGCTGCCGTACATCGAGGCGGCGCGCGCGCTGGCCGTGCCGACCCACAAGATCCTGGCGCGCCATGTGCTGCGCAACCTGGCCGCGCCGATCCTGGTGCAGGGCAGCTTCGTGTTCGCCTACGCGATGCTGGCCGAAGCCGGCCTGTCCTTCCTGGGACTGGGCGTGAGCCCCGAGATACCGACCTGGGGCACCATGATCGCGTCGGGCCGCCAGTACATCGGCCAGGCCTTGTGGATGACGCTGTTCCCGGGCGCCGCGATCATCGTCGCCGTGCTGTCGCTGCAGCTGCTGGGCGACGGCTTGCGTGATCTGCTCGATCCGCGTTTGAGAAAGGACATCTGATGCACGCCGAGCAACAAGCCGCCGCGCTGGCGGCGCCGGACCGCGCCGAGCCCGTGTTGTCGGTGCGTGGCCTGACGACCTCGTTCAAGCGCGACGGCCAGTGGCGCACCGTGGTGCGCGACGTGTCCTTCGACGTGATGCCGGGCCAGACCGTGGCCATCGTCGGCGAGTCGGGCTCGGGCAAGAGCGTCACCTCGCTGTCGATCATGCGCCTGCTGCAGGCCGACGGCAGCCGCATCGAAGGCAGCGTGATGCTGGGCGGGCGCGACGTGCTGGCGCTGCCCGAGCGCGACATGCGGCGGGTACGCGGCAACGACGTGGCGATGATCTTCCAGGAGCCGATGACCAGCCTGAACCCCTTGTATACGGTGGGCTGGCAGCTGGTCGAGGCGCTGGTCGCGCACCGCCGGCTGACGTCGGCACAGGCGCGCGAGCAGGCCATCGCGTTGCTCGAGAAGGTCCGCATCCCCAACGCGGCGCAGCGCTTCGACGAATATCCGCACCGCCTGTCCGGCGGCATGCGCCAGCGCGTCATGATCGCGATGGCGCTGGCCAGCCGGCCCAAGCTGCTGATCGCCGACGAACCGACCACGGCGCTGGACGTGACGATCCAGGGCCAGATCCTGGACCTGATCAAGGTGCTGCAGGAAGAAGAGGACACCTCGGTGCTGTTCATCACGCACGACATGGGCGTGGTCGCCGAGGTCGCCGACCGCACCGTGGTCATGTACCAGGGCGAGGTGGTCGAGGACGGCACGACCGCGCAGGTGTTCGCGCGGCCGGTGCATCCGTATACGCAGGCGCTGCTGGCCGCGGTACCGACGCTGGGCTCGATGCGCGACCAGCCGCGGCCGCTGCGCTTTCCGGTGGTCGACAAACAGACTGGCCAATCGGACGTACCACGCGCCGCCGCCGACACCGTGCAGGCCGATCAGGCGCCGCTGCTCGAGGTCAGCGGCCTGGTCACCCGTTTCGACATCCGCGCCGGCCTGTTCGGCAGGCTGTCGGGCCGCGTGCACGCGGTCGAGGGCGTCAGCTTCGACCTGCGCGCCGGCGAGACGCTGGCGCTGGTCGGCGAATCGGGTTGCGGCAAGTCGACCACCGGGCGCTCGATCATGCGGCTGGTCGATCCGGTGCAGGGTTCGGTGCGGCTGGCCGGGCGGGACGTGCTGGGCATGAACGAGCGCGAGCTGGCGGTGATGCGCCGCTCGATGCAGATGATCTTCCAGGATCCCTACGCCAGCCTCAATCCGCGCATGACCGTCGAGGCGGCGATCGCCGAGCCGTTTCTGGAACACGGGCTGGGCAGCGCCGCGCAGGCGCGCCAGCGGGTCGCGCAGCTGCTCGATCTGGTCGGCCTGTCGGCGGCCATGATGTCGCGTTATCCGCACGAATTCTCGGGCGGCCAGCGCCAGCGCATCTGTATCGCCCGCGCCCTGGCGCTCGAGCCCAGGCTGATCGTCGCCGACGAATCGGTCTCGGCGCTGGACGGCTCGGTCAAGGGCCAGGTCATCAACCTGCTGCTCGACCTGCAGGAGCGCCTGCAGCTGGCCTATCTGTTCATCTCGCACGACATGGCGGTGGTCGAGCGGGTCAGTCACCGCGTCGCGGTGATGTACGCCGGCGAGATCGTCGAGATCGGCGCGCGCGCGCAGGTCTTCGACGACCCGCGCCATCCCTACACCCAGCGGCTGATCGAGGCGGTGCCGGTGCCCGATCCGGCGCGGCGCGGCATGCGGCGGCGCATCTCGAACGACGAGGTGCCCAGTCCGATCCGCGCGGCCGACTTCGTGCCGCCGGCGCGACGCTACGATGAGGTCGCGCCCGGCCATCTGGTCATGGCCGGCGGCCGCTAGCCCGCCGCGCGGCCGGCCATTTTTTTCACTAGGAGTCGTCATGAGCATCGAAGCACGCCTGCAATCGCTGGGCATCGTCCTGCCCGCCGCCGCCACGCCGGTGGCCACCTATGTGCCGTATGTGCTCGAGGGCAAGATGCTCTACCTGTCGGGCCAGGGGCCGCGCTCGGAATCAAACACCTATCCGCGCGGCAAGGTCGGCGCCGACGTCGATGTCGAGACCGCCTACCAGCACGCGCGCCTGACCGGCATCAACCTGCTGGCGGTGCTGCGCGACGCGATCGACGGCGACTGGCTGCGCGTCAAGCAGGTCGTCAAGCTGCTGGGCATGGTCAACGGCGCACCGGATTTCGCCGATCACCCCAAGGTCATCAATGGGTGCTCGGACCTGCTGGTCGAGGTGTTCGGCGACGCCGGCCGTCACGCCCGCTCGGCGGTCGGCATGGGCTCGCTGCCCAATGCCATGACGGTCGAGATCGAGATGATCGTCGCGCTGCACTGAGTCGTGCCGCAGTGAGTCGCCAGCCGGCCCTCAGGCCGCCGTGGCGTGCTGGCCGGCGGCCCACTCTGCCGCTTCGGCCAGCGTCTGCACGATGCCGTCGACGTCCAGCGTCTTGACGTCGCGCCCTTCGTTATAGCCGTACGGCACGGCCAGCACCTTGCAGCCGGCCGCGCGCGCGGCCAGCGCATCGTTGACCGAATCGCCGATCGCCAGCGCCCGCGCCGGCGCCACGCCCAGCAGCTCGCAGGCAAACAGCACCGGGTCCGGATCGGGCTTCTTGCGGGCGCAGGTATCGCCGCACACCACCTGTTCGAAGAAACCGGCCAGCCCGGCGCGCACCAGCAGCGGCTGCGTGAACGCGGTCGGCTTGTTGGTCACCACGGCCAGCGCCAGGCCCTGCTGCTGCATCGCGCGCAGGCCCTCGATCACGCCGGGGTAGAGCGACGACTTGTCGCCATTGACCAGGTGGTAGTGATGGTGGAACGAGTCGAGCGCGCGCGCCATCAGCGCGGCGTCGGGCTCTTGAGTGTCCAGGCTGGCCGCCAGCGTGCGGCGCACCAGGTTCTCGGTGCCCTTGCCGACGAAGGTCGCCAGCACGTCGTCGCGCAGCGGCGTCATGCCCAGCTCGCGCCGCATCGCATTGGCCGCGTGCGCCAGATCGGGGATGGTGTCCAGCAGCGTGCCGTCCAGGTCGATCAGCACCGCGTCGAAGGCGCGGGCGCTCTTGTTCTGATCAGGCACGGGTGGTCTCCGCCAGGTCGATCTGTTCGCGCATCGCCTTGATCACGGTCTCGTAGTCGGGCTTGCCGAAGATGGCCGAGCCGGCCACGAAGGTGTCGGCGCCGGCCGCGCGGATCTGCGCGATGTTGTCGATCTTGACGCCGCCGTCGATCTCCAGCGCGATCGGCTGGCCGCCCACGCGGGCCCAGGCATCGATGCGGTGGCGCGCGTCGCGCAGCTTGGCCAGCGTCGACGGCAGGAAGCTCTGGCCGCCGAAGCCCGGGTTGACCGACATCAGCAGCACGATGTCGAGCTTGTCCATCACGTGGTCCATCCAGTTCAGCGGCGTGGCCGGATTGAACACCAGGCCGGCCTGGCAGCCATGATCGCGGATCAGCGACAGCGTCCGGTCGACGTGGCGCGAGGCCTCGGGATGGAAGGTGATCACGTTGGCGCCGGCCTTGGCGAACTCGGGAATCAGCGCGTCGACCGGCTCGACCATCAGGTGCACGTCGATGGTCACGTCCACGTGCGGGCGGATCGCCGCGCAGACCATCGGGCCGATGGTCAGGTTGGGAACGTAATGGTTGTCCATCACGTCGAAGTGGATCCAGTCGGCGCCGGCCGCGACCACGTTGCGCACTTCCTCGCCCAGGCGGGCGAAGTCGGCGGACAGGATGCTGGGTGCGATGCGGGCGGGGGGCAAGGGAAGACGTTCGGGCATGTTCAGGGCCAGAGGCAAAGGCATAATGTGCCATTATTGCAGTTCGGCGTACGCCCCATGCGCCATGGCGCTGCCTGTGGTCCGCACAGGGGCATTTCCGGAATCCTTTGTGAAACCCTTCGACCTCACCGTCATCGTCGCGCCGCGCTTCGTGCCCGAGCAGTCCGACCCGGCCGCGCAGCAGTATGTGTTCGCCTATACGGTGCGCATCACCAACACCGGCGAGCGGCCGGCGCAGGTGATCGCGCGCCACTGGATCATCACCGACGGCAACCAGCGCGAACAGGAAGTGCGCGGCCTGGGCGTGGTCGGGCAGCAGCCGCTGCTGGCGCCCGGCGAGACCTTCGAATACACCAGCGGCTGTCCGCTATCCACGCCGGTGGGCACCATGCGTGGCGCCTACCACTGCGTCGGCGAGAACGGCATCCCCTTCGAGGTGCCGATATCCGAATTCGTGCTGGCCATGCCCCGCACCTTGCACTGAGCCTTTATGAAGCGTTTGCCTGCAGTCCTGATCCTTGCCGCGCTGCTGAGCGCCTGTTCGACACCGACCGGCCACGATGCCGCGCCGGTCGATGCCGGCC
>JAEZBO010000079.1 GCA_023427085.1 Pseudomonadota bacterium | reverse complement strand
GTTCGGCCGTGGTGCTGGCGCGGCATGGGCGCAGCGGCCGGGTCCGACGTCCCGCCCGGCCGGGCGATCCAGGCCCGGGCCCGGCCCCAGACCCGCAGGCCTGAGGCGGACCCGCTACTGCAGCGAGATGTTGCCGGTCTTGATGACCTCGGCCCACTTCCTGGTCTCGGCCTGGATGAAGCGGCCAAAATCGTCGGCCGAGCCGCCGCCGGCCTGGCTGCCGGTCTGCGCGATCGCGCGCACGACTTCCGGGTCCTTCAGGATGGCGTTGAGTTTTTCGTTGAGCGTGGCGATGATCGCCGGCGGCGTGCCGGCCGGCGCCACCACGCCCTGCCAGTTGTAGGACTCGAAACCCGGCAGGCCGGATTCGGCCATGGTCGGCACGTCGGGCAGTACCTCGAGCCGCTGCGCCGACGTGACCGCGATCGCATGGATCTTCTTGCCTTCGATGGCCGGCAGCGCCGAGTAGCCCATCTCGAACATCATCGTGATGTGGCCGCCCATCAGGTCGCTGGCGGCCGGGCTGCCGCCCTTGTACGGCACGTGCACGATGTCGATGTCGGCCTGTTCGCGGAACATCTCGCCCGACAGGTGGTGCGCGCCGCCCACGCCCGACGAGCCGAAGGTCAGTTCGCCCGGCGTCTTGCGCGCCAGCGCGATCAGATCCTGCAGCGTCTGCGCCTGCACCTTGTTGGCGATGCTCAGGATCAGCGGGCTGTTCTCGATCAGGATGACCGGCGCCAGGTCCTTGGCCGCGTCGTAGGGCATCGATGGCATCAGCGAGGGATTGACCGCCAGCGGCGCGAGGTTGCCGGCGCCCAGCGTGTAGCCGTCGGGCGCGGCCTTGGCGACCAGCGTGGTGCCGACCACGCCGCCGGCGCCGGCCTTGTTCTCGACCACGACCGGCTGCATGAGCTGGTCGGCCAGCTTGCGCGCGATCAGCCGCATGCGGGTATCGGCAAAGCCGCCCGGCGCATACGGCACGATCAGCGTGATGGGCTTGGCCGGCCAGTCGGCGGCCGGCTGGGCCTGGGCGCCACCGAGCGTCAGGCTCAGCGTGGCGGCGATCAGGCCGGTGGTGATCAGGCGGCGTGCGACGCGCATGATGTCTCCAGAGGTTTTATAGGTAGACACCGATTATGCGGCGGCCGGCGCGTCCCGGCCATCGTTTTGCGCGCGCAATGAAAAGCGGGCACGTCCGCGAAGGACGTGCCCGCCAAGACCTGCCAGCGGCGCCGCTCAGCGCGGCAGTTCGGTCTCGCCCATCAGGAACTCGTCGACCGAGCGCGCGCATTGGCGGCCTTCGCGGATGGCCCAGACGATCAGCGACTGGCCGCGGCGCATGTCGCCGGCGGCGAACACCTTGCCGATGCTGGTGCGGTAGTCGTCGGTGTTGGCGCGGGCGTTGCCACGGCCGTCTCGGTCGACGCCAAAGGCGTCCAGCACCGTGGCGACCGGCGACACGAAGCCCATCGCCAGCAGCACCAGGTCGGCCGGCATGTCGAACTGCGAGCCCTCGACTTCCTGCATCTTCATCTGGCCGGTGGCCTCGTCCTTGATCCACTCGACGCGCGCGGCGACCAGCTTCTTGACGCGGCCCTTCTCGCCTTCGAAGGACTTGGACGTGATGGCCCAGTCGCGCTCGCAGCCTTCGAGGTGCGACGACGAGGTGCGCAGCTTGGCCGGCCAGTACGGCCAGGTCAGCGTCTTGTTCTCTTCTTCGGGCGGACGCGGCATCAGTTCGATCTGCGTGACCGACTTGGCGCCGTGGCGGTTGCTGGTGCCGACGCAGTCCGAGCCGGTGTCGCCACCGCCGATGACGATGACGTGCTTGTCCTTGGCCAGTGTCTGGTTGCTCAGGCGGTCACCGGCCACGGCCTTGTTCTGCTGGCGCAGGAAGTCCATGGCGTAGTAGACGCCGTCGAGCTCGCGGCCTTCGATCGGCAGGTCGCGCGGCGTCTCCGAGCCGCCGGCCATCACGATGGCGTCGAACTCGGCCATCAGCGAGTCGGGCGTCTTGACCGTCAGGCCGTCGGCCGCCTTGTCTTCAGGCTTGCCGATGTAGGTCGACGGGCAGAACTCGACGCCCTCGGCTTCCATCTGCGAGACGCGGCGGTCGATCTGCGATTTTTCGAGCTTGAAGTCGGGGATGCCGTAGCGCAGCAGGCCGCCGATGCGGTCGCTCTTCTCGAACACCGTCACCGCGTGGCCGGCGCGCGCCAGCTGCTGCGCGCAGGCCAGGCCAGACGGACCCGAGCCGACCACCGCGACCTTCTTGCCGGTCTTGCGGGTGGGCGGTTGCGGCACCACCCAGCCCTCGGCCCAGCCGCGATCGATGATCGCGTGTTCGATCGACTTGATGCCGACGGCGTCGTCGTTGATGTTCAAGGTACAGGCGGCCTCGCAGGGCGCGGGGCAGATGCGGCCGGTGAACTCGGGGAAGTTGTTGGTCGAGTGCAGCACGTCCAGCGCCGGGCGCCATTGGTTGCGGTAGACCAGGTCGTTCCAGTCGGGAATGATGTTGTTGACCGGGCAGCCCGTATTGCAGAACGGGATGCCGCAGTCCATGCAGCGCGCGCCCTGCTGGCGGGCCTGGTCTTCCGACAGGTGCAGTACGAATTCGCGCCAGTGCTTGAGGCGCTTGACCGGCGCCTCGGAAGCTTCCGACAGGCGTTCGAATTCTAGAAATCCAGTGGCTTTACCCATGATGTTTCCTCAGATCCATGCTCAGGCAGCGATCAGTTCGGGGTTGGCGGCGCGCCACATTTCGGCGAGCGCGCGGCGGTATTCGGTCGGCATGATCTTGACGAACTTGCCGCGCGAGGCTTCCCAGTCGCCCAGGATCTCGCGGGCACGGTAGCTGCCGGTGGTGCGGAAGTGGTTCTCGACCAGGCGGCGCAGGATCGCCTCGTCGGTCTCGCGTTCGGCGCCGCGCTGGATGCTGTGCCAGATCTCGGTCTTGCCCAGCGAGGCCTGCTCGTCGTGCGTCACCACCGACTCGAACTCGACCATCGCCATGTTGACGCGGGTGCGCAGGTCGCCTTCGGGGTCCCACACGTAGGCCACGCCGCCGGACATGCCGGCCGCGAAGTTGCGGCCGGTGGTGCCCAGCACCACCACGGTGCCGCCGGTCATGTATTCGCAGCCGTGGTCGCCGGTGCCTTCGACGACGGTCGCCGCGCCCGAGTTGCGCACCGCGAAACGTTCGCCGGCCACGCCGTTGAAGTAGGCCTCGCCCGACAGCGCGCCGTACAGCACGGTGTTGCCGGCGATGATGTGGTCGGGGCCGAAGCCGCGGAAGTCGTTGGGCGAGCGCACGATGATGCGGCCGCCCGACAGGCCCTTGCCGACGTAGTCGTTGCCTTCGCCGACCAGGTCCATCGTGATGCCGTGGGCCAGGAAGGCGCCGAAGCTCTGGCCCGCCGTGCCGTTGCACTGGATGTGGATGGTGTCGTCGGGCAGGCCGTCATGGCCGTAGCGAGCCGCCACCGCGCCCGACAGCATCGCGCCGATGGTGCGGTTGCGGTTGCGCACCGGCACGATGAACGAGACCTTCTCGCCGCGCTCGAGCGCCGGCTTGCTGCGTTCGATCAGCTGGTGGTCGAGCGCGCTGGCCAGGCCGTGGTCCTGCTCTTCGGTCTGGCGGCGTCCGGCGTCCGAGTCGACCTGGTGGAACACGCGGGTGAAGTCCAGGCCGCGCGCCTTCCAGTGATCGACGCCAGGGCGGGTGTCGAGCAGGTCGGCGCGGCCGACCAGTTCGTCGAAGCGGCGGATGCCCAGCTGCGCCATGATTTCGCGCACTTCCTCGGCGATGAAGAAGAAGAAGTTGACGACGTGCTCGGGCTTGCCCTGGAATTTGGCGCGCAGCACCGGATCCTGCGTGGCCACGCCCACCGGGCAGGTGTTCAGGTGGCACTTGCGCATCATGATGCAGCCTTCGACGACCAGCGGCGCGGTGGCGAAGCCGAATTCGTCGGCGCCCAGCAGCGCGCCGATGACCACGTCGCGGCCGGTCTTCATCTGGCCGTCGGCCTGCACGCGAATGCGGCTGCGCAGGCGGTTGAGCACCAGCGTCTGCTGGGTTTCGGCCAGGCCGAGTTCCCACGGCGAGCCGACCTGCTTGATCGACGAGACCGGCGAGGCGCCGGTGCCGCCGTCATGGCCGGCGATCACGACGTGGTCGGCCTTGGCCTTGGCCACGCCCGCGGCGATGGTGCCCACGCCCGAGGCCGACACCAGCTTGACCGAGATCGATGCCTTGGGGTTGACGTTCTTGAGGTCGTGGATCAGCTGCGCCAGGTCTTCGATCGAGTAGATGTCGTGGTGCGGCGGCGGCGAGATCAGGCCCACGCCCGGCACCGAATAGCGCAGCTTGGCGATGTATTCGGAGACCTTGTGGCCGGGCAGCTGGCCGCCTTCGCCAGGCTTGGCGCCCTGGGCCATCTTGATCTGGATCTGGTCGGCGCTGGCCAGGTATTCGGCGCTGACGCCGAACCGGCCCGAGGCGACCTGCTTGATCTTCGAGCGCAGCGAGTCGCCGGCCGTCAGCGCGACGTCGGCGGCGATGCGGTCGGCGCCCAGGATCGCGGCCAGCGTGTCGCCGTCCTTGATGCCGGCGTTGCCGTCGCGCATCTCGGCGCGGTAGCGCAGTTCGTCCTCGCCGCCTTCACCGGTGTTGGACTTGCCGCCGATGCGGTTCATCGCCACCGCCAGCACCGAGTGGGCCTCGGTCGAGATCGAGCCGAGCGACATGGCGCCGGTGGCGAAACGTTTGACGATGTCCTTGGCCGGTTCGACTTCGTCCAGCGGGATCGCGCGGGCCGGGTCGACCTTGAATTCGAACAGGCCGCGCAGCGTCAGGTGGCGGCGGCTCTGGTCGTTGATCAGCTGCGCGTACTCTTTGTAGGTACGGTAGTTGTTGGCGCGCGAGGCGTGCTGCAGCTTGGCGATCGAGTCGGGCGTCCACATGTGGTCTTCGCCGCGCACGCGATAGGCGTATTCGCCGCCGGCATCCAGCGCGTTGGCCAGCACCGGGTCGTTGCTGAAGGCGGCGCGATGGGCGCGCAGCGCTTCTTCGGCGACCTCGAAGATGCCGATGCCTTCGACCGTGCTGGGCGTGCCGGCGAAGTACTGGTTGACCAGCTTCGATTGCAGGCCGATGGCCTCGAAGATCTGGGCGCCGCAGTACGACATGTAGGTCGAGATGCCCATCTTGGACATGACCTTGTTCAGGCCCTTGCCGACCGCCTTGATGTAGTTCTTGGTGGCCTTCTCGGGCGACTCGGCCAGTTCGGCCAGCGACTCGAGCGCCAGGTAGGGGTGCACGGCCTCGGCGCCGTAGCCGGCCAGCAGCGCGAAGTGATGCACCTCGCGCACCGAGCCGGTCTCGACCACCAGGCCGGTGCTGGTGCGCAGGCCGGCGCGGATCAGGTGCTGGTGGATCGCCGAGGTCGCCAGCAGCGCCGGGATCGCCACGCGTTCGCTGTCGACCAGGCGGTCGGACAGGATCAGCACGTTATAGCCGCTTTGCACCGCATCGACGGCGCGTGCGCACAGCGCGGCCACGCGGGCCTCGATGCCCTCGCTGCCCCAGGCGACCGGGTAGGTGATGTCGAGCTCGTAGCTGCGGAACTTGTTGTGCGTGACCTGCGAGATGCCGCGGATCAGCGCCATCGCGCCCAGGTCGAGCACCGGCTGCGAGACTTCGAGGCGCAGCGGCGGATTGACGTTGTTGATGTCCAGCAGGTTGGGCTTGGGGCCGATGAACGACACCAGCGACATCACCATCTGTTCGCGGATCGGGTCGATCGGCGGATTGGTCACCTGCGCGAACAGCTGGCGGAAGTAGCTGTAGAACGGCTTGGAGCGGTGCGACAGCACGGCCAGCGGCGCGTCGTTGCCCATCGAGCCGATCGCTTCCTCGCCGGTGGCGGCCATCGGTTCGAGGATGAACTTGTAGTCTTCCTGGGTCCAGCCGAACGCCTGCTGGCGATCCAGCAGCGACACGGTGCTGGTCTTGTCGTGGCTGTCCTTGGGCGCCGGCAGCGACTCGAGCTTGACGCGCAGGCGGTCGATCCACTGGCGGTAGGGGCGGCTGTTGGCCAGTTGCGACTTGATCTCGGTGTCGTCGATGATGCGGCCCTGCTCGAGGTCGATCAGGAACATCTTGCCCGGCTGCAGGCGCCATTTCTTGACGATGCGGTTTTCGGGCACCGACAGCGTGCCGGCCTCGGAGGCCATGATCACCATGTCGTCGTCGGTGACCAGGTAGCGCGCCGGGCGCAGGCCATTGCGGTCGAGCGTCGCGCCGATCTGGCGGCCGTCGGTGAAGGCCACGGCGGCGGGGCCGTCCCAGGGTTCCATCATGGCCGCGTGGTACTCGTAGAACGCGCGGCGGCTGACGTCCATGTGTTCGTGCTGCTCCCAGGCTTCCGGGATCATCATCATCATCGCGTGCGACAGCGAGTAGCCGGACATGGTCAGCAGCTCGAGGCAGTTGTCGAACGTGGCGGTGTCGGACTGGCCTTCGTAGACGATGGGGTAGAGCTTTTTCAGGTCGTCGCCCAGCACGGCCGACTGCATCATGCCTTCGCGGGCGCGCAGCCAGTTGAAGTTGCCCTTGACCGTGTTGATCTCGCCGTTGTGGGCGATCATGCGGTACGGGTGGGCCAGCGGCCAGGCCGGGAAGGTGTTGGTCGAGAAACGCTGGTGCACCAGCGCCAGCGCCGACACCGTGCGGGTATCGGCCAGGTCGCGGTAGTAGCGGCCGACCTGGTCGGCCAGCAGCAGGCCCTTGTAGACCACGGTGCGCACCGAGGCCGAGGGCACGAAGTATTCCTTGCCGTGGGCCAGGCGCATGTTCTGGATCGCGTGGCTGGCGGTCTTGCGGATCACGTACAGCTTGCGTTCGAGCGCGTCGGGCACCATCACGTCGGTGCCGCGGCCGATGAACAGCTGGCGGATCACCGGCGCCACCGCCTGCACGGTGGGCGACATCGGCATTTCGCCATCGACCGGCACGTCGCGCCAGCCCAGCACCACCTGGCCTTCGGCGCGCACGGCGCGTTCGAGCTCTTGTTCGCAGGCCAGCCGCGACGCGGTTTCCTTGGGCAGGAACAGCATGGCGACGCCGTATTCGCCGGGCGGCGGCAGCGTCACGCCCTGCTGGGCCATTTCTTCGCGGTACAGCGCGTCGGGGATCTGGATCAGGATCCCGGCGCCGTCACCCATCAGCTTGTCGGCGCCGACGGCGCCGCGGTGATCGAGGTTCTCGAGGATCTTCAGGCCCTGCTGGACGATCGCGTGGCTTTTGCGGCCCTTGATGTGCGCGACGAATCCCACGCCGCAGGCGTCATGTTCGTTGACGGGGATATACAGGCCCTGGGCGTCAGGCTGGACATGGGTCGCGGCGCTGCGCAGCCCGATGCGGCTGGCATCGATGGGCTGGGCGGCCGGGCGACAGGAATCGGTGGCGGGAAGGTGGCTGGACATGAGAGCTCCGCGTAAGGCCACAGCAACGATGCTGCAGTGCAGGGAAAGCGAAGATACTGCGCTGGGCGGGATGATGCAACGCCAATAAACGGGGTTCGTCCCTATTTATTTGATGAGAATTTGTCTCGATAAAAATAAGGGGACGGATTAAAAGTGCCCATATCGTGCGTGGGGCTGCTGCAGTGACCGGAAAGTGCACTGCCTTGGTGCCAAAGTGCCGCCGCATGGATGCGTCCCCTTATTTGGCGGCGCGGATTTGGTCCATGCTCGGTAGCATTTCTGCAACAAATTCGATCAGGGTGAGCGAGCGCTCGGCTCGCGGCAGCCCGCGCAGTCGGCGCGCGTCGGCGCGGGCGCGCGCCTGTCTGCGGGCCGCGGCGGGGCGTGCGAGCGCCGGCGGGAGAGGGGATGAAACGCCGCGCGTCGAGGCGCGAGGCGCTCAGTCGGCCAGTTGCGGCGCCGGCGGCTGCTTGCGCGGGCGGCCGCGCTGGCCGGGCGACACCCGGCGGCTGGCGGTGCTGGACAGGCCAGCCAAAAAGTTGGGGCTGCCCAGCGCCCATTGGCCGGCCAGCGTCGCGCGGATGCGTTCGGACTGCTCGCGCGACAGGCCTTCGTGCAGGCGCCGGCGATAGTTGGCCTGGCGGTCGAACGGCGTGTTGCCGCTGGACCAGTAGTCGACGTGATCCTGGTGCCAGGCCGGCGCCGATGGCATCGAGCCGGTGTGGGCGGCGGCCGACGACCACGGCCAGGTCTCGATATCCGTGGCACCGGATTGCGCCGGCAGCGTCTCGAGCCAGATCAGCGAGGGCAGCACCCAGATGCCGGGTTCGATCAGGGCCGAGCGGTAGCGGCCCGAGAAGATCCGGCCGCCGCGCTGGCGCGAGGCCAGGTTGCGGCCCAGCGTCTGCATCAGCCGGGGCAGGCCTTCTTCGTCGGCCGGCGTGGCCAGCAGCACCACGCGGTCGATGCACAGCACCCAGCCGTGCACCGCGACGCGATGGCGCGCGGCGGCTTCGCCCAGCCAGGCGGCAAGATCGTTGAACAGCGCAGCGGGCGCGGGCTCGCCGGGCTTGGCCAGCGCGTCGGCGAAGGTGGCCTGGACCAGTTGCGGCAGCCCGGGCGCGTAGAGGCGAGGAAGTCTGGCCATGGCGTGATTTCCCAGGATGTTTTGGGCAAACGATAGACCAGGATTGGGCTGCTGACCAGTTAATTGGTTCCGCACTCGTTACCATCGCGTTACCAAGTGCCCGGCCCGCCAGCGCAAGGCCGGCCGCGCCCCCCGGACGGGCTATCGGGCGGCGCCGAACTCTGACACAAAATCGTGCGCCGCCGCGGCGCCGGCCAGGGTAAAAAAAGTAGGTACCCTATGGGCATTGCGCGCGGCGCGAGCCGGCGCGGCCGGCGTCGCCGATAGCGGCTTGCGCCGGCTACGCCAGCGCGCCCGAACGACTCCAGGATCACCGATGCTAGAACTCTTGAACGAACACCGCTGCCACGATGGCGTGCAGCGCTACTACCGCCACGCCTCGCAGGAAATCGGGCTGCCGATGAAATTTTCGGTCTACCTGCCGCCGCAGGCCGCCGAGCAGGCCGTGCCGGTGCTGTATTACCTGGCCGGCCTGACCTGCACCGAAGAGACCTTTGCGATCAAGGCCGGCGCCCAGCGCCTGGCCGCGCATTACGGGCTGATGCTGGTGGCGCCCGACACCAGCCCGCGCGGCGCCGGCGTGGCGGGCGAAGACGAGGCCTGGGAGTTCGGCACCGGCGCCGGCTTCTACCTGGACGCCACGCAGGCGCCGTGGTCCACGCATTACCGCATGGAGAGCTACGTCACGCGCGAGCTCTACGATCTGGTGCAGCGCGAACTGCCGGCGCAGCCCGGCCAGGCCGGCATCTTCGGCCACTCGATGGGCGGCCACGGCGCGCTGACGCTGGCCCTGCGCCATCCCGACCGCTATCGCTCGGTCTCGGCCTTTGCGCCGATCGCCGCGCCCAGCCGCTGCCCGTGGGGCCACAAGGCCTTCGGCGGCTACCTGGGCGAAGACCGGCAGGCCTGGGCGCAGCACGATGCATCGGCCCTGATGGCGGCAAGTCGGCAGGCGCCGTTTCCGGGCGGCATCCTGGTCGATCAGGGCCTGGCCGACCAGTTCCTGGCCGAGCAGCTGTACCCCGAGACCTTCGAGGAAGCCTGCGCACGGGCCGGCCAGCCCCTGACGCTGCGCCGCCACGCCGGCTACGACCACGGCTATTTTTTCATCTCGACCTTCATGCAGGACCACCTGGCGTTTCACGCCAGCCAGCTCAAACCCGCGGCCTGACCGCGCGCCCACCTGGACGACCTTCCCATGCAGATAGCCCCGTTCTTCTGGATCGCGCTGATCGCGTTGGTACTGGCCCTGCCCGGGCTGGCGATGCTGCTGGGCAGCGGCCGTCGCGCGCCCGATGGCCGCTGGCGGCTGCGGCCGGTGCGCCGCCTGATCGGCCTGCTGCTGGTCGCGCTGGCCGGCGTGACCGCGCTGCTGGCCATGTCGGTGGTGCAGTACGCGCGGCTGGTCACCGACGTGCCGCTGGCGACGCTGTCGTTCAGCCAGAACCAGCCGCAGCAGTTCGTCGCGACGCTGGCCTTCCCCGAGCGCGAGCCGCGCACCTATCCGATCAATGGTGACGCGTGGCAGCTCGATGCGCGCATCGTGCGCTGGCGCCTGCCGGCGCTGCTGGCCGGCGTGCCGCCGATCTACCGCATCGAGCGGCTGTCGGGACGCTACGACGAGCCCGAGCAGGAGCGCAGCGCGGCGCGCAGCGTGCATGACCTGCGCGAGTTCCCGACGCCGGACATCGGCGCGCTCAAGCGGCGCTTCGCGCGCTGGCTGCCCTTCGTCGACGTGCAGTACGGCAGCGCCGCCTATCTGCCGATGCTCGACGGCGCGCGCTACCGGATCTTCATGGATCCGCGCGGCGCGCTGTTCGCGCGGCCCGACGATGCACGTACCGAACAGCTGCTGCGCGAGCACGGCTGGTAAGTCGCCGGCTGGCGACGGGCGGCGGGACCGGTGGCGAGCCTGTCGTGCCGCCGGCCGCCGGCCGCCGCCGGTGCGCCGGGCCGCACGGCGGGCCGGTCGCGACGGAGTATCCTGAGCGCCTGTTTGAAAGCGCCGTGGGCCCATGGATATCCGTTATCTGCAAAGCTTCGTCACCGTCGTCGAGAGCGGCTCGTTCGCGCAGGCCGCCCGCCAGCTCGACCTGACCTCGACGGCGGTGGCCGCGCGCGTCAAGGCGCTCGAGCAGGCGCTGGGCCTGTCGCTGGTCAAGCGGGCCGGGCGCTCGGTGCGTCCCACCGAAGCGGGCCTGCGCATCCTGGGGCGCGCCCGCGCGCTGTTGCGGGATGCGCGCGACCTGGTCGCGGTGGCCGACGACGGCTCGTCGTTCGGCGAGCTGCGGCTGGGCGTGTTCGTGTCGGCGATGACCAGCGTGCTGCCGCCGGTGCTCAAGCGCTTCTACGAACGGTATGCCAGCCTGTCGGTGTTCGTCATGCCGGGCTCGTCGGTCGACCTGTGCCGCCGCGTCGCCGAGGGCGAGCTGGACGCCGCCATCGTGGTCGAGCCGCAGTTCGCGATCGGCAAGACCTGCCGCTGGCAGGCGGTGATGGAAGAGCCGCTGGTGGTGGTCGCGCCGGCCGCCTTGCAGGGGGCCGATCCGCACGAACTGCTGCGCACCCAGCCGTTCATCCGCTACGACCGCTCGGTGCTGGGCGGGCAACTGGCCGACCGATACCTGCGCGACCAGCACATCGTGCCGCAACAGCGGCTGGAGATCGACAGCCTGCTGGGCGTGGCCGCGCTGGTCGACCAGGGCCTGGGCGTCGCGCTGCTGCCGGACTGGTCGTCGATGTGGTCGACCCGCTATGCGCTGGCACGCATCCCGCTGCCCGGCCGCGCGCCGGTCAGGCGGGTCGGCGTGGTCTGGCAGGCGCAGGGCCCGCGCGCGCCGCTGGCCGAAGCCTTCCTGCGCGAATGCAAGACGGAATTCCAGCCGGGCGAGCCGCGCCCGGCCGTGCCGCGCTAGGCGGGGCCGCGCCAAACCGGGCCGCGGTACATCGCACCCCGCGCCCTGACCCTGGCATGACCGCGCCAAACCGAACCGTGAGCAAACCGGGCCGCGACCGTACCGGGCCGCGGCCACGACCTGGACTCAGCGCGTCGGCGTGCGCCCGCCGGGCTTGTCGCCGCGCAGGAAACCGAAGTCCACGCCCTGGTCGGCCTGCGTCACGTTGGTCAGGAACAGCTTGCGATAGCCACGCTCGTCGCCGGCACGCGCCGGCCGGGCCTGCCAGGCGCGGGCGCGCTCGGCCAGCTCGGCCTCGTCGACCAGCAGCTGCAGCTGGCGCTGCGCCACGCTCAGGCGGATCCGGTCGCCGGTGCGCACCAGCGCCAGCGGTCCGCCGATGGCCGACTCGGGCGTGACGTGCAGCACGATGGTGCCCGAGGCGGTGCCGCTCATGCGGCCGTCCGAGATGCGCACCATGTCCTTGACGCCGGCGCGCGCCAGCTTGCGCGGGATCGGCATGTAGCCGGCCTCGGGCATGCCCGGCGCGCCGATCGGGCCGATGTGCTTGAGCACCATGATGTCTTGCGGGCCGATGTCCAGGTTCTCGTCGTCGACCCGGTTGGTCAGGTCTTCGAGGTCTTCGAACACCACCGCGCGGCCTTCGTGTTCCATCAGTTCGGCGCTGGCGGCCGACTGCTTGATGATCGCGCCGCCGGGCGCCAGGTTGCCGCTCAACACCGCGATGCCGCCCTGTGCGTAGATCGGCTGGGCCAGCGGGCGCACCACGTCCTGCTTGAAGGCCGGGCCGGCCGCGTCGAGTTCTTCGCCGAGCGTGCGGCCGGTCACCGTCATGGCGTCCAGGTGCAGCAGCGGCCGCAGCTCGCGCAGCAAGGTGCGCAGGCCGCCGGCCTTGTGGAAGTCTTCCATGTAGTGCTGGCCCGAGGGCTTGAGATCGACCAGCACCGGCGTGTCGCGGCCGATGCGGTCGAAGGCCTGCATGTCGATCTCGATGCCCAGCCGCCCGGCGATGGCCGCCAGGTGGACGATGCCGTTGGTCGAGCCGCCGATGGCCAGCAGCACGCGCAACGCGTTCTCGAAGGCCTGCGGCGTCAGGATGCGGTCGGGCGTGAGCTGCTGCCCGATCATTCGCACCGCCTGCGTGCCGGTCAGCTCGGCGATGCGCATGCGGTCGGCCGTCACCGCGGGCGGCGACGCGCCGCCCGGCACCATCATGCCCAGCGCCTCGGCGATGCAGGCCATGGTGCTGGCGGTGCCCATCACCGAGCAGGTGCCGACGCTGGCCACCAGCTGGTTGTTGACGTCGGCGATCTCGCTGTCGTCGATCTCGTCGGCGCGATACTTGCCCCAATAGCGGCGGCAGTCGGTACAGGCGCCGACCCGCTCGCCACGGTGCGAGCCGGTCAGCATCGAGCCGGTCACCAGCTGGATCGCCGGCACGCCGGCCGACGCGGCGCCCATCAGCTGGGCCGGCACGGTCTTGTCGCAGCCGCCGATCAGCACCACCGAATCCATCGGCTGGGCACGGATCATCTCTTCCGTGTCCATCGACATCAGATTGCGCAGGTACATGCTGGTCGGCGACGCGAAGCTCTCGTGCACCGAAATCGTCGGGAACTCGACCGGCAGGCCGCCGGCCAGCATGATGCCGCGTTTGACCGCCTCGACCAGCTGCGGCATGTTGCCGTGACAGGGGTTGTAGCCGCTGCCGGTGTTGGTGATGCCGACGATCGGCCGATCGAGCGCGTCATCGGTCAGGCCCGCGCCCTTGATGAAGGCCTTGCGCAGGAACAGCGAAAAGCCGGCGTCGCCATAGCTGGTCAGGCCTTTGCGCATGCCCGCGGCGGCGCTGGCCTTGGGGTCCTTGGGATCTTGCTTGGAGGACATAGAGAGTTCCGGTGCAACGAGAGGTTTAGTCGACGGTGATCTTGGCGTCCTGGATGACCTTGGCCCACATATCGACCTCGGCCTGCAGGCGCTGGCGGGCTTGTTCGGCCGACGCGCCGTCGACAGTGTAGGCGCCCTGGCCCAGCAGTTTTTCCTTGATGTCGTCGCGCTTGAGCAGATTCACCAGCGCGGCGTTGAGCTGGTCGACGATCGGCTTGGGCGTCTTGGCCGGCACCAGCACGCCGAACATCGACGCCACCTCGAAGCCGGGCAGGCCGGCTTCGGCGGCGGTCGGCACGTCCGGCAGCATCGAGATGCGGTCGGGCATCGTCACCGCCAGCGCGCGCAACTGGCCGCTCTTGATGAACGGCAGCGCGGCCGGCACGGTCTCGACCATGGTCTGCACCTGGCCGCCGACCAGATCGGTCATGGCCGGGCCGCTGCCACGATAGGGCACGTGCAGCATGTCGACATTGGCCTGGCGCTTGAACAGCTCGGCGCCCATGCGCTGCGGCGCGCCGGCGCCCGACGAGGCATAGGTCAGCTTGCCGGGGTTGGCGCCGGCGTACGCGATCAGTTCCTTGAGGTTCTGCACCGGCACCTTGGGGTTGACCACGAATACCAACGGCACCGCGGCGATGGTGGCCACCGGCGTCAGGTCTTCCATCAGCTTGTAGGGGATGCGGTCCTTCTCGAGCGTGGCCATGATCGAGTGTGAGGTGATCGCGCCCATCAGCAGCGTGTAGCCGTCGGGTTCGGCGCGGGCCACGCCGTCGGCGCCCACGTTGCCGCCGGCACCGCCGCGGTTCTCGACCACCACCTGCTGCTTGAGCTCTTCGGACAGGCCCATCGCGATCACGCGGCCGACCACGTCGGTGGCGCCGCCGGGCGGGTAGGGCACGACCAGGCGGATCGGCTTTTCCGGGTAGGCGGCCAGCGCGGGCGCCACGGGGGCCAGCAGGCTACAGGCCAGCAGCGCGGCGGCGGCGCTCAGGTGCCGTCGTTTCGGGGTGTTGATGGGCATGGGTCGTCTCCTTGGATGTTCTTGTTGGCGGCAGCTCGGGCCGCCGCGTCATTATTGAGCCGCCACGGCGCCGCAAACACCGGCATTCGGCTGGTTCAGAACGAAATATTGTTGGGGTTTGAGGCCGGATTGCCATGAAAAAAATTGGGGACATTGCGGCGGAAACTGGAACTTTTCCCGGCCGGGTCTCTCCAATTAGCACTCGTAAAGCCAGAGTGCTAACATGGCTCATCGTCGCAAACCGCCACTATGGAGCGACCCGTTATGACAAGCGCCACCCCCTCTTTCGCCCTGAGCAGCCCCGCGCTGTCCACGGCCATCGCCAATCCAGGTGCCCTGGGCACGCTGGACGCCTACATCTCGGCCGTCAACCGCGTGCCGGTACTGACGGCCGAACAAGAATCCGCGCTGGCCCGCAAGTTGCGGGACACCGGCGCGATCGAAGCCGCCCGCGAACTGGTCGTCTCGCATCTGCGCCTGGTGGTGTCGGTGTCGCGCCAGTACATGGGCTACGGCCTGCCGCAGGCCGACCTGATCCAGGAAGGCAACGTCGGCCTGATGAAGGCCGTCAAACGTTTCGATCCCGAGCGCGGCGTGCGCCTGGTGTCGTTCGCGGTGCACTGGATCAAGGCCGAGATCCACGAATTCATCATCCGCAACTGGCGCCTGGTCAAGGTCGCGACCACCAAGGCCCAGCGCAAGCTGTTCTTCAACCTGCGCAGCATGCGCCCCGACGGCCAGACGCTCGATCCCGAGCAGGTCGACGCGATCGCGCGCGAGCTCAAGGTGCGGCCGCAGGACGTCAGCGAAATGGAAGTGCGCCTGACCGGCCGCGACATGGCGCTGGACAACCAGGACGACGACGAGGACCGCTACGCGCCGATCGCCTATCTGTCGGATGACGGCGCGCAGGAGCCCACCCAGGTGCTCGAGCGCCGCGCGCATGCCGACATGCAGGGCAGCGGCCTGGCCGGCGCGCTCGACAGCCTGGACGAACGGTCGCGCCGCATCGTGCAGGCACGCTGGTTGCAGGACGACGGCGGCTCGACCCTGCACGAACTGGCGCAAGAGTTCGGCGTGTCGGCCGAGCGCATCCGCCAGATCGAGGCAGCGGCGCTCAAGAAGATGCGGGCCTCGCTGTCCTAGTCTTCGTGGCAGCAGCCGCGGAAATCCTTCGAAACAAACCGCGCAACTTTTTTTCCCGGATCGTCAGGAACTCCCTCGCCGCAGGGCTGACTAACAAGCATGGATCACGAACCTGCCGGTGCCAAGCCTGGCTACGTGATCCGGACATCCGCTCCGGCTTCTCCTCTTTCCCCCTCCCCCATGGAGCGGATGTTTAAGGGGCATCTCCTACGAGATGCCCCGTTTTTTTTGCCTGGCCGGATCAAGCCGTACGCGCGCTGCCCTTGACCATCTCGGTGTGCACCGGGAACAAGGCCGGCAGGTCGTCGCAATCCATCACGTGATAGATGCTGTAGCGATACGCGGTGCCGGCATGCAGCTCGGGCGGCGTGAACGGAAAGGCGATGTTGCCGCCGGTCGACAGCCGTCCGGCGAAACCGTGATGCAACAGGTATTGCTTGGCGACCGTCGCGACCGCGCGGGCGGCGTCGGCGGTGGGGCCCAGGCATTCCAGCAGGAAGAACACCTCGGCGCCGGCCGGTACCTTTGCGCCGGGATAGACCTGGGTCGCGCCGGTGCCGTAGACGCGGAACTCGAGCTCATAGGCCGGCACGCTGCCTTCCAGCACGGCCGCGACGTTCTTGCGCACACCCGCTTCGATCTGCGCCAGGTTGGCGATCACGCGCGGATCGCACGAGCCCGCGCAGACCACCGCGCGTTCGGCGACCCACTGCGAGCCTTCGATCTTGACGGTCTTCTGCGTGGCCTCGCGCCAGGTCGCGCCGCTGACGCGCGTGCGGCGGGCGTCGACCGCCTCGAAACGTGCGTCGCGCACGTCCAGCGTGCCGTCGGGCTCCTGCACCGTCATCGGATCGGCCTGTTCGTACAGGCTGTGCGCGGCGACCGAGACCGGCGTGGCGGCACGCTCGGGGTTCATGCTTTCGAGCACGAAGCTGTCGGCCTCGAGCGTGCCGAGCATGGCATCGCGCCCGCCCGGGTCGCAGCAGATCGACGTGCACTCGATGATCTTGGCCATGTGCACCGACAGCGCGGTGTCGTAGCCGAGCATGACCGGGATCGACGCGAACACCGCGGTGTCGCAGGCCCGGCCGGCGATGATGACGTCGGGCTCGGTCTGCAGGGCGCGGATGAAGGCTTCGTTGCCCATCTGGCCCACCACATGCGCGGCGTCGCTGATGGTGGCCTCGTCCATCGGCGCGATGCGGCCGAGCGGGCGGACCCGGCCGGCGCGGTGCTGGTTCAGCAGCAGCTCGCGGGGCACGTCGGCGTCGATCACGGCCATCTTGAAGTCCAGCCCCGCTTCGCGGGCGACGTCGCGCAGCATGGCCAGCGTGGTCTGCAGGTGCGGCGCGGCGCCCGAGGTGCCGGCGGTGCCGATCAGCAGCGGCAGATTCTGCGCACGGGCGCCGCGCAGCACCAGCGCCAGGTCGCGGCGGGTGATGGCGTCCGAGGTCGCCAGCCTGCCCGAGCCCAGGTAATACGGTCCGACGTCGATCGAGCCCATGTCGCAGCCGACGAAGTGCGGCTGGCGCTGCATGCCGGCGTGGAAGGCGGCGGCCGGGATGCCGTAGCCCAGCTGGCCCGAGGCGGCCAGCGCGCGCAGCGGCACGCCGGGCCGCAGGCCGGCCGACAACAGCGATTGCACGGCAGTATTCATAACTCGATCTCCAGCAGCGGAAAGTGTTGCTGCGCGCCGTAGACATCGCGGTCGCCCGGCTGGCCGGCCGGGGCCGGCCGCTCGAGCACGATCTTGATGGCGCGCGCGGCGTCGTAGGGGATGACCTGCACCCAGGCCGGCTCGATGCCGTAACGGGCGGCGATGGCCGGGCCGCGCAGCGCGGCGCTGGCGCAGGCCAGCTGGTAGTCGGCGTCGGTGGCGAACATCAGGTCCAGCGTGGTCTGCAAGGGTCCGGCGTTCTTGCTGCGGATGACCTTGGCGATGTCGACCAGGCGCGTCGGGGTCGGCGCGTTCATGATGATGCTCCTTGGCTGGGGATGGCGGCCGCGGCCGGCGCGGCGGCGAGCAGGTCGATGCCGGCGGCCGGCATGCGCGCGCGCAGCACCAGCCCGCTATCGGCCTCGGTGATGTAGAGCCAGCGGCCATCCGGGCCGCCATAGGCGCAGTTGGTCAGCACCTTGCCGGTCTGCGACTTGACGCGCGCCAGCGGTTCGCCATCGGCATCGAACAGCCACACCGAGCCCAGGCCCGGGTGGCACACGGCCAGGCCGCCGGCCTGGTCCAGCGCCAGCCCGTCGGGGCCGTAGCCGCCCGACAGGTTCAGGAACGCCGCGACCTTCGAGACGCTGCCGTCGTCCAGCAACGGCGCGCGCCAGACCGAATTGGCGCGTGTCACCGCCACCAGCACGCTGGCGCCGTCGGGCGTCACCACGATGCCGTTGGGGCTGGGGATGTTGTCCATCAGGCAGCTGAGCTGGCCGGTGGTGCTGTAGCGGTAGATGCGGCCGCTGGGATCCTGCAGCCCGGTCTGGCCCTGGTCGGTGAAATACAGGTCGCCATTGGGCGCGAAGCACAGGTCGTTGACGCCCTTGAAACGCTCGAGCCGCGGCCGGTCGAGATAGGGCGTCACCGCGCCGCTGGCCGGGTCCAGCAGCAGGATGCCGTGCTTGTGGTCGGCGATGAAGATGCGTCCGTCGGCATGCACCTTCAGGCCGTTGGGCTCGCCGTCGTAGTCGGCGATCAGCGCGAACTCGCCTTGCGGATCGACACGGAAGATGCGGCCGTAGGGGATGTCGGTCAGGTACAGGTTGCCCGCGCGGTCGAAGCAGGGGCCTTCGAGAAAGCTGTGCGCGGTCGCGCCGCGTTTCTGCACGCGCAGCCATTCGGCGCTTTGCGACTGCTTGCGATAGCGCTCGGGCACGCTGCAGAAGACTTCGGGAACGATCAGGGTGGGGGGAGCGAACATGGCCTCATCCAGTCATACGGTTGGGGAACCACAGGGCCAGGCCCGGGGCGTAGATCAGCCACCAGATCATCACGTACATCAGCAGGCAGAACGGCAGCGAGCCCATGATCACGTCGTTGAGCGTGGCGGTGGGCGCGACGCTCTTGACCACGAACAGGTTCATGCCGACCGGTGGCGTGATCTGGCCCAGCTCGATGAGCACCACCAGCAGCACGCCGAACCAGATCGGGTCGATGCCGTAGCTCATCAGGATCGGGTGCAGGATCGGCACCGTGATCACCATCATGCCGATGCTGTCCATCAGGAAGCCCAACACCGTGTAGAGCACCACGATCGCCAGCAGCAGCTCGAGGCGGCTGAGGTTCCAGCCCGCCAGGACGTCGGTCAGTTCGTCGGTCAGGCCGGCCATCGCGATCGCGTACGAGAACAGGAACGCCGCATAGACGATGAACAGGATCGCGCCGCAGGCCTGGATGGTCTTGCCCAGCGCGCGGCGCAAGGTGGCCATCGAAAACGTGCCCCAGATGCGGGCGATGATCGCGGCCATCGCCGCACCCACGCCGGCCGCTTCGGTCGGCGTGGCGAAGCCCGCGTACAGGCTGCCCATGACACCGAAGATCAGCACCGCGAATGGCACCAGGTCGGCCAGCGTCTGGCGTAGCGGCGGCGGCACCTCGTCGCGGTCGGGCGGCGGCGCAAGCCGGGGATTGATCAGGCAGCGCACCGCCACGTACAGCATGAACAGCGCGACCATGGCCAGGCCGGGGATCACGCCGGCCATGAACAGCTTGGCGATCGAGGTCTCGGTGAAGGTGCCGTAGATGATCATCGCGATGCTGGGCGGGATCAGGATGCCCAGCGTGCCGCCCGCCGCCAGCGTGCCGGTCGAGAGCTTCTTGCAGTAGCCGCGCTGCTCGAGCTGCGGTAGCGCCACCGAGCCGATGGCGGCGGCGGTCGCGACCGACGAGCCGCTGATCGCCGAGAACGCCGCGCAGCCGGCCACGTTGGTCTGCAGCAGTCCGCCCGGCAGCCGCCGCACGATGCGCGCCAGGCCGCGGTAGACCCGATGGCTCAGCCCGCTCTCGAGCATGATCTCGGCCATCAGGATGAACAGCGGGATGGCCGTCAGCGTGAAGCTGTTCATGCTGCCCCACGAGCTCAGGCCGAAGCCGTTCAGGCCGTCCCAGCCGGCGTACAGCAGGATGTACAGGCTGGCCGACAGGAAGATCGCGAACGGGATCCACATGCCGGCCAGCAGCAGCGTCAGGAACACCGCGATGACCAGCACGAATTGGGTCATCTCACTCATGATCGCCCCTCCGGATCCGGTCGACGCCTTGCAGCAGTTGCGACAGCAGCACCAGCACCATCGACAGCGCGCCCAGCACCATGATCGACTGCGGGATGTAGAGCGGCGTGCCCAGTGTGGTGGCCGCCTGAACGCCACGCGTGTACGACTGCATCACCAGCTGCGCCAGTTGCCAGGTCAGCATCAGCATGCCGGCCAGGCACAGTGCGTCGAACAGGCACTGCAGGACCAGCCGGGCGCGCGCGCCCAGTGCATTGATGACGAACTCGACGCGAAACAGCGCGCCGTCGTGCAGCGCCATGCCCATGCCGAGAAACAGCAGCGCCACCAGCAGGTAGCCGCCCATCTCTTCGACGATCATCAGGGAGAAACCCAACAGGCTGCGGCAGATCACTTCGGCGACGATCAGCAGCGCCATCGCCAGCACCGTGAGTTCGGACAGCAGTCGCTGCAGCCGGATCAGGGCCGGCAAGAACGGCAGGGGCTCGCGCCGGGGCGCGGCCGGATTCAGATTGTCCATGGCTCGGGCTCCGCGACGCTCAACGACCCAGCGCCTTGCGCACCTGGGCCAGCGCCTGCACGGCCTCGGGGCCTTGCTCGCGCGCCCACGACTCCCAGTACTCGGCGACCAGCGCGGTGGCGGCGGCTTCCATCTGCGGCGTCGACTCGACGATCACCATGCCCTTCTGCCTGAGCGCCTGCGTGACTTCGCCCTCTTCCTTGTTGATGCGCGCGGTGGTGTCGGGCGCGCGGCGCGCCACCGACTCGCGCACCTTGGCCTGGATCTCGGGGCTGAGCGCCTCGAAGGCCTTGCGGTTGACGATGTAGAAGCCGTCGAAGTAGTTGACCGGCAGGCGCAGGTTGTACTTGAGCATGTCGCCCCAGATCTTGCCGCCGCCGGCGCTGGCCGTCAGCGCGCCGTCGATGGTGCCGGCCGACAGGCCCGACGGCACTTCGGCGCCGCCCAGTGTCACCGGGATGCCGCCGGCGCGCTGGATGAAGGCGGCCTGCTCGGGCGAGGACACCCGCAGCTTCTGGCCCTTGATGTCTTCGAGCGATTCAAGTTTCTTGGCCGAGAAGATCACCTGATGCGGGAAGCTGAAATGGCCCAGCACGATGGCGCCCTGGCGGGCGAACTCGCGCTCGACCAGCGGCTGCATGATCTCGTAGGCCTTGTCGAAGTCCTGTTGCGAACGCAGCAGCAGCGGCAGGCGCAGGATGCCGGCGATGCGCACGTTACCCAGATAGAAACCGTCGTCGGCGAAGCGCACCGTGCCGTTGCCGACCGCCTGGGTGATGTCGGTGGCCTGGATCGGCAGCGAACCGGCCAGCCGCAGGCGGAACTTGATTTCGCCATCGGTGTTCTTTTCGATGTCCTCCATCACCTGTTTCATGCCCTGCACGTTGGCCAGCGTCTCGGACGGGCCGAAGGTGTAGGCGGTCCAGGTGGCCGCCTGTGCGGCGATCGAGAGGGTGCATGCAGCCGCGGCGAAAGCGGCGATCAGACGGTGCTTCATGGTTTTTCTCCTTGGGGGCTTTTTTGCCTTATGGCTTATAAAAGTCGGTCTTGTAGCGGTGCTGCCGGATACGCAGACGACGGGCTCATCCGTCCTGCAATCGTTGCTCGGTGGCGATCCACTTTTCGTATTCGAACAGTGACCACAGCTGACGGTGCGACAGCATGCGCGGCGCGGCGCCGGCGGTGGTCCCGGTGGCCGCCAGTTCGCGCAGCATTTCCATGCCGGCGTGAGCGAAGCAGCGCGTCAGCGCGTTGGGGTAGATCGCCATCGCGAAGCCGAGTCGGGTCAGCTGGTCGGCCGGCAGGATCGGCGTGCGGCCGCCTTCGACCATGTTGGCCAGCACCGGCACATCGACGCGCTCGGCGACGGTGGCAAGCTCCTGCTCGTTCTCGGGGCTTTCGACGAAGATCACGTCGGCGCCGGCTTCGGCATAGCGCGCGGCGCGCTCCAGCGCGGCGTCCAGGCCGTGGTCGCTGCGCGCGTCGGTGCGGGCGATCAGCACCAGATCCGGATCGACGCGGGCGTCGACGGCGGCCTTGATGCGGCCCACCATCTCGTCGGTCGGCACCAGCTTGCGGCCGCCTTCATGGCCGCATTTCTTCGGCCAGGCCTGGTCTTCGAGCTGGATGCCGGACAGGCCGGCGCGCTCGAAGGCGCGCACGGTGCGCACCACATTCAGCGGGCCGCCATAGCCGGTATCGGCATCGACGATGACCGGAATCGAGACCATGTCGGCGACCCGCGCGGCGCGGTCGAGGATTTCGGAGAACGACATCAGGCCGACGTCGGGCGCACCTAGCGCCGACATCGACATGCCCGAGCCGGTCAGGTAGACGGCCTCGAAGCCGCTTTGTTCGACCAGCCGCGCGCCGACGCATTCATAGGCGCCGGGTGCGATCAGCACCTCGGGCGCAGCGATCAGGCTGCGCAGCCGGGCATTGCGGCCGGCGGCTTGGCGCAAGCCCAGGGGATAGTTCTTGCCGTGTTCGGTTGCGTTCACGGATGCTCCAGATAAAAGTGGGAGGTGTAGAGGGGGCGGCGCGACCAGAAGGGCGCGCCGCCAGGCCTCAGCGGGCCATCTTGGCGCGCACCGGACCGGCCAGGCCCCGGTAGAGCTCGAGCTCCTGATCGATGGTTTTGGCGAAGGCCTGCGGCGAATCGTCGGTGACCGGCTTCATGCCCAGTTCGAGCACCTGCTTCTCGAACTGCGGCGACTTGGCCAGCTTGTCGAGCGACGCGGCCAGCGTGTCGATCGCCGCTTGCGGGGTACCGGCCGGCATCAGCAGGCCAGCCCAGGCGTCGAAGCGAAAGTCCGGCATGCCCTGTTCGGCGAAGGTGGGTACCTCGGGCAGTTGCGCATCGCGCTCGGGCGCGGCAATCGCCAGCGCGCGCACCTTGCCGCTCTTGATGTGCGGCAGCACCGAGCCGAGCGTGGCGAACGACAGGTCGACGTGGCCGGCGATCAGGTCGACCATCGCCGGCGAGGCGCCCTTGTAGGGCACCGGCGTGATGCGGGTGCCGGTCTGCTGCGAGAACAGTTCGGTCGCCAGCAGCGGCGACGAACCGGGCGCGGCCGAGTTGTACTGGCCCGGCTTGGCGCGCACTTCCTGCATGAACTGGGCGAAGTCCCTGGCGGGAAAGTCGTTGCGCACCACCAGGATGGTGGGTGCGATGGCGACGATCCGCACCGGCATCAGGTCCTTGCGGCTGTCCACGTGGATGTCGTCGGTCATCCACGGGTTGATGGTCAGGTTGATGCCGGCGACCAGGCCGGTGTAGCCGTCGGGCGCGGCCGCCGCGGCGTCCTTGGTGGCGATGTTGCCGCCCGCGCCCGGCTTGTTCTCGACGATGAACTGCTGGCCCAGGTCCTCACCCAGGTGCTTGGCCACCAGCCGGGCGGCCAGATCGGTGGGCCCGCCGGGCGCGAAGCCGACCAGCAGCCGCACCGGCTTGGTGGGGTAGTCGGCCGCGAGGGTGGCGGTGGCCGGCAGGGCCAGCGTGCAGACGGCCAGCAGCGCGCCGAGGTGCCGGCGCAGCATTACGGTTGTCGTCATGATGGTCTCCGCTGGGCTCAGGCCGGCCGGGCGGCGCGCCAGGCCTGCAGCACGGCCTGCGATTCGGCGGCCGGATAACGGGCGCGCAGGAAGGCCAGCGAGTTGGCGTGCAGGTCGGGGTTGGGGCCGGTGATCAGGTCGTGCACGGGCACCACGTAGTAGTCGTGATACGAAGCGCCACGGATGGTCGACTCGACGCAGCCTTCGGTGGTGGTGCCGACGATCACCAGCGTCTCGATGCCCTGCGCGCGCAGGATGCCGTCGAGCGGCGTGCGCACGAAGGCATCGGGACGGAACTTCTGCACCACGATGTCGCCGTCGCGCGGGGCCAGGCCGTCGACCAGTTGCGCGCCCCAGCTGTCCTTGAGCGTGTACTCGGGCGACTTGCCATCGCGGCACTTGAAGCGCAGCCAGGCCGGCGAGTCGCTGCGGCCGTGCGGCAGCGTCAACTGCTGGATGAAGACCGTGAAGATGCCCAGGTCCTGGGCCGCGCTGACGAAGGGCAGCAGCGTCGGCAGCATGGCGGCGATGGCGGGCACGTTCTTGCCATGCTTGGCGAAATGGCCATCGGCGTGGCAGAAATCGTTCTGTACGTCGACCACTACCAGCGCCGTGCGCGACGGCTCGAGGAGTTCTTCGAGTGTGTCGCGCACCGCGACGCCATTGATCTGCTTCATGGTTTTTCCTCTTGAATCGTTATGGTGTGTGGCCGGGCAGGGCACTCAGGATCGCCTCGGTGTGTTCCCCCGGCCGTGGAACATCGTGGCGTACGCCCAGACGGCGGCCGTCGAGCTGGATCGGCAGGCCTGGCACTTTCAGTGCCGCGTCGTCCTGCCAGGTCAGCGGCAGCAGGCTGCCGCTGGCGTTGAGGTGAGGGTCGTCGAACAGATCCCAGGGCCGCGCGATCGGCGCGAACGGCAGGCCGGCCTGCTCGCACAGCGCCTGTAGCTCGGCCAGCGTGCGCTTGGCCAGCAGCGCCGCGGTCAGCGGGATCAGCGTGTCGCGGTCGTGCGCGCGGGCATTGTTGAGCGCCCAGTCCGGGTTGCGCAGCGCCGCTTCATCCAGGGCCTGCGTGAACAGCTGCCACTGCCGGTCGGTCACGACGCCGATGAAGATCTGCCGGTCGTCGGCGGTGCGGAACACGTCATAGATGCCCCAGGCGCGTTTGCCGGCCGACATCGGCGGGGGCGCGACGCCCGAGATGGCCTGCTGCAGCATGTGGGTCGAGACCAGCCACGCGGCGTTCTCGAACAGCCCGCTCTTGACGTACTGGCCGCGGCCGGTGGTCTCGCGCTCGCGGATCGCCGCCAGGATCGCGATCGCGCCGAACATGCCGCCCATCATGTCGTTGACCGGCGCGCCGGCGCGCAGCGGCTGGCCGACCGGGCCGGTCATGTAGGCCAGGCCGCTCATCATCTGCGCGACCTCGTCGAGCGCGGTGCGGTTCTGGTAGGGGCCGTCGAGAAAGCCCTTGAGCGAGCAATAGACCAGCCCGGGGTTGTCTTGCGACAGCGTGTCGTAGTCCAGCCCGCGCGCGGCCAGCGCGCCGGGGCGGAAGTTCTCGATGAAGATGTCGGCCTGCGCGGCCAGTGCCCGCGCCGCCTGCAGGCCGGGGTCGGTATCGAGGTCGAGGATGGCGCTCTGTTTGTTGCGGTTGCAGGCGGGAAAGAAACCCATGCCGGCACTTTTCAGGTAGCGGGTGTGGTCGCCCGGCTGATCGGGTTTGCCGGGCGGCTCGATCTTGATCACCTGCGCGCCCAGGTCCGCCAGCACCAGGCCGCAGATCGGGCCCATCACCATATGGGTCATCTCGACCACGCGCAGGCCCTGCAGGGGCAAGGGACGCGCGCTCATGGCCGGGCTCCGTGCGCGGCGTCGTGCGCCACGCAGCTGTCGGGCGCCGCGCCGGGCGGCGGGTAGCGGCGCGGCCGGTCTGGCCTGGCGTAACGAAAGCCGCGGTCCACGCCGGCGTCGGCCAGATGGCCGTACAGGGTTTCGCCCGGCAGCGCCGCCGCCAGCAGCGCGCGGGCCTGCATCAGCGCGCCCAGGTCGATGCCGGTGTCCAACCCCATCGATTCGAGCAGGTAGACCAGGTCTTCGGTGACGATGTTGCCGGTCGCGCCGGGCGCGTACGGGCAGCCGCCCAGGCCGGCCTGCGACGCGTCGAGCGTGGTGACGCCGGCCTCGATCGCCGCCACGGCATTGGCCAGGCCCTGGCCGCGGGTGTTGTGCAGATGGGCGCCGCCGGCGCGCTCGCCGAGCGCGGCGATCAGGCGGCCGAACATGCGGCGCACCTGCAGCGGCTGCGCCACGCCGACCGAGTCGGACAGGCCGACCGAATCGGCGCCGGCGCGCGCCAGCCGATCCGCCATCGACATCACCCAGTCCTCGTCGATGCGGCCTTCACGCGAGCAGCCGAACGCCGACGAGATGCCGACCTCGACCAGCACCCGCTGGCCGGGCTGGGCCATGCTGTCGCGGTAGGCGCAGATGTCGGCCACCGCGTCCATCGACTGTTCGCAGCTGAGCCGCACGTTGGCCAGATTGTGGCTTTGCGAGGCCGACACCGGAATCGAGATCTTGCGGGCGCCGGCGGCCAGCGCCCGTTCGGCGCCTTTCAGGTTGGGCACCAGGGCCAGTGTGTCCACGCCGGCGATGTCGCGAGTCTGACGCACCACGTCGGCTGCATCGGCCATCTGCGGCAGCAGTCGCGGGTGCACGAAGGAAGCGACTTCGATCTCGCGCAGGCCGGCCTGCGCCAGCGCGTGGATCCACTGCACCTTGGCGGCGGTCGGCATGACGGCGGCGATGTTCTGCAGACCGTCGCGCGGACCGACTTCGCTGATCAGGATGGCTGTCTCTTGCATTGTGCGTTTCTATCTAATAGAATTGAGTTCTTTTAAATAGAATATGCCTCGGCTCGTTGCGCTGTCAATGATTCGCGGCCGACTTTTTATGCCTCGTTATCCCGTACGAACGCCCGATGCTACCCAGGTCGCCGAGGGCGGGGTCGCCGCCGTCGACCGCGCGCTGGCCGTGTTGACCGCCTTTCGCGAAAGCGACAGCGGGCTCACGCTCAGCGAGCTGGCCGAACGCGTGCAGCTGGTGCCCAGCACCGTGCTGCGGCTGCTGGCCTCGCTGGCGCACGCCGGGTTCGTCCAGCGCCGCGCCGATGGCCGGTATGCGCTGGGACCGGCCGCGGCGCAGCTGCATCGGGTCTACGCCGCGTCGTTCAACCTGCAGGAGCTGGTGATGCCGGCGCTGCACGCACTGGTCCAGGTCACGCGCGAAAGCGCGTCCTTCCACGTGCGGCAAGGCGATCACCGGCTGGTGCTGTACCGCGTCAATTCGCCGCAGCCGCTGTCGGACCAGAGCCGCGCCGGCGACCTGCTGCCGCTCGAACGCGGCTCGGGCGGCCACGTGCTGCTGGCCTTCGGCGGCGAGCCGGGCGCGTTCTACGACCGGATCCGCGCGGCCGGCTACATGGCGTCGCCGGTCAGTGACCGGTCGGCCGAACTGGCCGGCATCTCGGCGCCGGTGTTCGATGGCCAGCACACGCTCAGCGGCGCGCTGACGCTGACGATGCCGGCGCAGCGCTACCGCGAGGAACACATCGCCAAGCTGCGCGCCGCGGCGGATCGGCTGAGCAAGGCACTGGGCGCCCGCTGACGCCTGGCTGAACCGCGCTGGCGGCGCGCAAAGACGATATCCTAGGCAGGCAAAAACAGCCGGCCGACTGCCGGCGGAGCCTGTCATGGAAGTCGGTTTTCTGGTCTTCGGCCTGGCGGGTCTGCTGACCCTCGTGTGTTTCATGCCGCCGCTGGCCGGACGCCTGAAGCTGCCGTATTCGGTCTTGCTGGCGCTGGTCGGCTGCGCGCTCGGCTATGTCGTGCACGTGCACGACTGGGCGCCACGGATGGTGGCCGATTTCCTCGACAGTCTCGAGCATTTCGAGATCTCGTCGGAAACCTTCCTGATGGTGTTCCTGCCGGTGCTGCTGTTCGAGACCGCGCTGGCGATGAACGTGCGGCGGCTGATGGACGAGATCGGCCCGATCATGATGATGGCCATCGTCGCGGTGCTGGTCTGTACGCTGGTGGTCGGCTATACGCTGTCGTACGTGTCGGGCCACGGCCTGGTGGTCTGCCTGCTGCTGGGCGCCATCGTCGCGACCACTGATCCGGTGGCGGTGGTCGGCATCTTTCGCGAGGTCGGCGCGCCCAAGCGGCTGACCACGCTGGTCGAGGGCGAGGCGCTGTTCAACGACGCCGCCTCGATCGCCCTGTATGCGGTGCTGCTGGCGGTGCTGGCCGGGCAGGGTGAGCTCAGCACCTGGGCCATCGGCCAGGACTTCCTGGTGCAGTTCATCGGCGGCGGGCTGGCCGGCTTCGCGATGGGCCGGCTGACCTGCGGCCTGTTTGGCTGGCTGCGCGGCTGGCCGACCGCCGAGATCACGCTGACGCTGACACTCGCCTACCTGACCTTCTTCGTGGCGGATCACTACCTGGGCGTGTCGGGCGTGGTCGCGACCGTGATCGCCGGACTGGTGGTCGGCTCGGTCGGACGCACGCGCATGTCGCCGACCACCTTCGAGCAGCTGGCCAATGCCTGGGAGCAGTTCGGCTTCTGGGCCAACTCGCTGATCTTCCTGTTCGCTGCCATGCTGGTGCCGCGCCTGATGGGCGACGCCAGCCTGATCGACTACCTGATGATAGGCGTGGTGTTCGTGGCGACGCTGGGCGCGCGGGCGCTGGTGGTGTTCGGCCTGCTGCCGCTGTTGCGCGTGGCGCATATCGGCCAGCGGGTCGGCCGGCGCTACAAGGCCGTGATGTGCTGGGGCGGCCTGCGCGGCGCGGTGTCGCTGGCGCTGGCGCTGGCGGTCACCGAGCACCAGGCGGTCGATCCGGACGCGCGCAACTTCATCGCCGTGGTGACCACCGGCTTCGTGCTGGCGACGCTGTTCGTCAACGGCACGACCTTGCGGTCGCTGATCCGCGTGCTGGGGCTGAACCAGCTGTCGGCGGTCGAGAGCACGATGCGCAACCAGGCGCTGACGGTGGCGCTCGAAGACCTGCAGGAGCGCACCGCGCAGATCGCCCACGACGACGACATCGGCGAGGCCGCGCAGCGGCGCGTGCGCGCGGTGTTCGACGCCAGCCTGTCGGCGGTGCACGACAACCAGGTCGCGCGGCTCAGCGAGGACCAGCAGGTGGCGGTGGGCCTGGCGATGATGGCGGCGCGCGAGGAAGAGATGTTCTTCGACGTGCTCAAGGCGCAGATCGTCGACTGGCGCATGGCCGAACGGCTGCTGGCGCGCGCCGAGGCGCTGGGCGAGGCGGTGCGTGCCAACGGCCTGCCCGGCTACGAGGCGGCGATCGTGCACGACCTGCGTTATTCGCGCGGCTTCCGGCTGGCGCTCGAGCTGCACGACCGGCTCGGCTACCGGCGCTGGCTGGCGCAGGAGCTGGCGCAGCGGTTCTCCAGCCTGATGAGCAAGCGCTCGGTGGCGCAGCGCCTGCTGCGCTTCGCGCGCCAGCAGGTGCAGCCCTTGCTGGGCGAGCAGGCCACCGACCGCATCGTCGCGCTGCACGAGCACCGGCTGGCGCTGATCCAGGACGCCTTGCAGGCGATGATGCTGCAGTATCCCAGCTACGCCGAGTGGCTGCAGGAAGCCTATCTGGGCCGGGTCGCGCGCGAGCTCGAGCGGATCCGCTATCGCGACATGCTCGAGCAGTCCCTGATCAGCGGCGAGGTCTACGCCGACCTGATGGCGCAGCTGCATGCGCGCTGGCAACACATCGACAGGCATCCGCCGCTGGACATCGGCCTGAGCGCCGAGGAGCTGATCGCCACCGTGCCGCTGTTCGAGGGCCTGGCGCCGGCCGCGCGCGAGGCCATCGGCCGGCTGCTCAAGCCGCGGCTGGCCTTGCCCGACCGCCGGGTCAACCTGCGCAGCCGGCATGGCGAGATGATGTGTTTCGTCGCCTCGGGCGCGGTCAAGGTGGCGCTGCCCGACGGCACCCACCTGGAGCTGGGCAGCGGCGAGTTCTTCGGCGAGCTGGCCTTGCTGTCGGGCGAGAACGTGTCGCTGTCGGTGACCTCGCTGGGCTACAGCCGGCTGCTGATGCTATCGGCGCGCGACTTCAACGAGCTGCTCGACCGCGATCCCGAGTTGCGCGAGCGCATCGAGGTGGTGGCGCGCCAGCGCCGCCGCGCGCTCGAGGTGTGGCGCAAGTACCAGACCCAGGCAGCGCAGTCCGGCGCGCCCGGGCAGGCGCCGGCCTAGCTGCTGCCGCGGGCCCGCAGCACGCAGCCGGTGTCGAACCAGCGGGCCTTGCGGGCCGGGCCTTCGACCCGTTCGATCAGTTCGCGCGCGGCCTGTTCGCCGGCCAGCGCGCGGCAGGTGTCGATCGAACTGAGCGGCGGCGTGGTCCAGCCGCCCTGATCGAGATCGTGTACGCCAATCAGCGCGATGCGTCCGGGCACGTCCAGCCCGCGCGCGCGGCAGGCCGCCAGCGCGCCCAGCGCCAGCAGGTCGTGCGTGACGAACAGCGCATCGCAGTGCGGCGCCCGGGCCAGCAGGCGGTCGGCCAGCGCCGCGCCCACGCGTGGGCAGGGCGCTTGGGCGGCGGCCAGGAACAGGCTGTCCGTGCGGCCGGCGG
>JAEZBO010000040.1 GCA_023427085.1 Pseudomonadota bacterium | reverse complement strand
TTGTGTATATGAGACAGGTGCCAGCCTGCCGCCCGGCTGGGCCATCGACGCGGCGGGCCATCCGACACAGGACCCGGTGGCCGGCCTGGCCGGCGCGGTGCTGCCCGCCGCCGGCCACAAGGGCCTGGCGCTGGCGATGATGGTGCAGGTCCTGGCGGCCGCGCTCAGCGGCTCGCGCGCCGATGCCGATGCGCCCAGCGCCAGCGCGGGTGTCGGCGCCTTCGGCTTCGTGATCGACCCGGCGCGACTGATCGGCTCGCCCTCGTTCGAGCGTGACATGCAGGCCTGGCTGCACACCTATCGCGGCGCGCTCGGGCCCCAGGCGCGCGTGCCCGGCGAGCACTCCGACCAGCACGAGCGCCGCAGCGCTCAGGCCGGCCTGCCGCTCAGCCCGGCGCTGCTCGACGGCCTGAATACGCTGGGCCACGCCTGTGGCCTGCCCTTTCCTCCACCCCTGACGAGTCTTTATGCCTGACGCCATCCAGCTCGATACCCGCGACAACGTCGCCACGCTCGTGCACGACCTGTCCACCCGCGGACAAGCCATCCGGCTGTCCGACGACGCGCCGCCCGCCGCGCACGCCCACGGACCGGTGCCGTTCGGCCACAAGGTCGCGCTGCAGGCCATCGCGCGCGGCGCGGCCGTGATCAAGTACGGCCAGGTCATCGGCCACGCCAGCCATGACATCGCCGCCGGCGAGCACGTGCACAGCCACAACCTGGAGTCGGACCGCGCCCGCGGCGACCGGCCCGCCGGCGAGGCCGCGGCCACGGAGGCGGCATGAGCACCCTGCGCGTCGCCACCCTGCCCGATGCCGAACGGACCTTCCTGGGCTACCTGCGCCCCGACGGCCAGGTCGGCGTGCGCAACGCCGTCGGCGTGCTGTCGCTGATGGACAACTCCAATCCGATCGTGCGCCAGATCGCCGACCTGGTGCAGGGCACGATCCCGATCACCACGCTGTTCGTGCGCGGCCAGTACGGCCGTGACCTGCAGATCACCTACGACACGCTGGTCGGCCAGGCGCTCAATCCCAACCTGGCTTCGATCGTGCTGATCGGGCTGGAGCCCAAGGGCACCGCGCTGATCGCCGAGCGGATTCGCGCCGCCGGCAAGACCGTGCATACCGTGGTGGTGCAGGAGATCGGCGGCACGCTGCAGGCGCTGGCCGAAGGCGCCCGCGCGGCGGCCCGCCAGGTGCGCGAGGCCTCGCGACTGCGCCGCAGCGCGCAACCGCTGGCCAGCCTGCGCGTCGGCCTGGAATGCGGTGGCTCGGATACCACCTCGGGGCTGGCGTCGAACCCGGCCATCGGCCACGTCGCCGACCGGCTGGTGGCGGCAGGCGCGCAGGCCATCATCTCGGAAACGCTGGAGTTCCTGGGCGGTGAGCACCTGTTCGCGGCGCGCGCGGCGCGACCCGAACTGGCCCAGCGTTTTCTCGAGTCGGTGCGCACGCTCGAGGCGCAGGCGCTGGCGCGCGGCGTCGATCTGACCGGCGTCAATCCAGCGCCCGACAACATCCGCGGCGGCCTGACGACCATCGAGGAAAAGGCGCTGGGCGCGATCGCCAAGTCGGGCAGCTCGCCGCTGGTCGAGGTGCTGGACTACGGCCAGGCGCCCACCTTGCCAGGACTGAGCTTCATGGACACCCCGGCGCCGGCGGTCGAGTCGCTGACCGCCTTCGCGGCCGGCGGCGCGCAACTGGCGCTGTTCTCGACCGGCGTGGGCAATCCGATCGGCAACCCGATCATGACCTCGATCAAGTTGACCGCCAATCCGCACACCGCGCGCGACTTCGCCGACAACATCGACGTCGACATCTCCGGCATCCTCAGCCACGGCCAGACCGTCGCGCAGGCCGGCGACCAGCTGTTCGATGCCCTGCTGGACCATGCCAGCGGCACGCTGACCAGCAGCGAGATCCTGCGGCAATACGAGATCGCCATCAGCCGCTTCGAGCCGTCGTCATGAGCGCCGCCGCGACGGCCCATGAGGTGGTGGTCACCGAGTTCATGGACGTGGCGGCGCTCGCGCCGCTGCAGGCGCGCCACGCGGTGCATCACGACCCGGCGCTGTACCGCGATCCCGACGCCATCGCGGCGCTGGCGGGCAGCGCCCGCGCGCTGATCGTGCGCAACCAGACCCGCGTCGACGCCGTGCTGCTGGCGCGCCTGCCGGCGCTGCGCGTGCTGGGCCGGCTGGGCGTGGGGCTGGACAACATCGATCTGGCGGCCTGCGCCGCGCGCGGCATCCCGGTCGAGGCGGCGGTCGGCACCAACGACATCTCGGTGGCCGAACACACCTTCGCGGCCTTGCTGCTGCTGCACAAGCAGGCCGTGCGCGACAGCGCCCGGATCGCCGCCGGCGACTGGCCGCGCCAGCCGCAAGGCAGCCACGAACTGGCTGGCCGCACGCTGGGCATCGTCGGCCTGGGCCGCATCGGCCGGCGCGTGGCGGCCCGCGCATTGGCCTTCGACATGCAGGTGATCGCCAGCGATCCCGGCGTCACGGCCGAGGACTGCGCACGGCTGGGCGTCGAGCCGGTCAGCCTGCCGCAGCTGCTGGCGCGCAGCGATGCGCTGACGCTGCATTGCCCGCTCGACGACAGCACCCGCGGCCTGCTCGATGCCGCAAGGCTGGCGCAGATCAAACGAGGCGCCGTGCTGGTCAACACCGCGCGCGGCCACATCGTCGACGAGGCCGCGCTGATCGCCGCGCTGCGCAGCGGCCAGTTGGGCGGCGCCTGGCTGGACGTCTATGCGCAGGAGCCGGTCGGCCGCGACAACCCGTTCCGGGACGTGCCCAATCTTTGGCTGTCGGCGCACACCGCGGGCCTGACCGAGCAGGCCTACACACGCGCCAGCGTGCACGTGGTCGAGCGCGTCGCGGCGCGGCTGGCCGAGGCAGCCGGCGGCCCTGCCAGCGGCCTGTCAACGGGCTTGGTGTAAGGTCGCGGGGATCCGCCCGCGGCGGGGCGTCGCGCACGCCCGCGCGCCCGGGCCCCCTCGTCCTGTGTTCTGCCCGTCTCGATGACCTCACGCCCTGCCGGCCACGCGATGCTGATCGCGGGCATCCTGCTGATCGCCACCAATCTGCGCGCGCCGTTCACCGGTCTGCCCCCCTTGCTGGGACCGATCCAGCAGGACCTGGGTCTGAGCACCACCGCGGTCGGCGCCGTGACCACGCTGCCGCTGCTGGCCTTCGCGCTACTGTCGCCGTTCAGCGCGCGGCTGGCGCGCCGCCACGGGCTCGAGCGCACGCTGTTCGCCGCGCTGGCGGCGATCGCGGCCGGCATCGTGCTGCGCTCAGCCGGCGGCCCGACCTGTCTGTACGGCGGCATCTGGCTGATCGGCATGGGCATCGCGGTCGGCAACGTGCTGCTGCCCAGCCTGGTCAAACGCGACTTCGCCCACAAGGTGCCGACCATGACCGGCGCCTACGCGGTGACGATGGGCATGGCCGCCGCGCTCGGCTCGGCCGCGGTGTTTCCGCTGGCGCAGGCCTGGGGTTGGCGCATCGCGCTGCTGGCCTTCCTGGTGCTGCCGGTGTCGGCGCTGGCGGTGTGGGTGGTCCAGTTGCGCGCCGCCGCGCCGGCGCGGCCGGCCAGCGCCAACGCCGGCGCCGTCAGCCCCGACGCCCGGATCTGGCGCTCGACGCTGGCCTGGCAGGTGACCTTGTTCCTCGGCCTGAACTCGACCATCTACTACGTCGTCATCGGCTGGCTGCCGGCCATCCTGATCGACGCCGGCGTACCGCCCGCCGAGGCCGGCTCGCTGCATGGCGTGATGCAGCTGGCCACCGCGCTGCCCGGCCTGGTGCTCGGCTCGGTCCTGCGTCGCATGCGCGACCAGCGGCTGCCGGCCGCCATCGTCACCGGCGCGGCGGCCATCGCGCTACTGGGCCTGTTGCTGGCGCCGCAGTTCGCCTGGGGCTGGGCGGTGTTGTTCGGACTGGGCTCGGGCGCATGGTTCATGCTGGCGATCGCCTTCATGGGTTTGCGCACTCACAACGCCGACCAGGCCGCGACGCTGTCGGGCATGGCGCAATGCGTGGGCTACCTGCTGGCGGCCGCCGGTCCGATCGCGATGGGACTGCTGCGCGATGCACTGGGCGGCTGGAGCGGCCCGCTGGGGCTGTGCGCGGCGCTGGCGCTGCTGGCCGCGGTGTTCGGCATGCTGGCCGGGCGCGACCGCCAGATCGGCGGCGTGGCGCCAGCGGCCGGCGGCGCCTGACGCGAGACCGGCCGGCGG
>JAEZBO010000256.1 GCA_023427085.1 Pseudomonadota bacterium | reverse complement strand
TCTTCCAGGGCTTCAACCTGTTCCCGCACCTCACTGCCGGGCGCAACGTGATGCTCTCGCCCATGGTGGTGAAGAAGGTGTCGCAGAAGGAGGCGGAGGCCGAGGCGCGGGTGCGCCTGGAGCAGGTGGGCCTCGCTCACAAGTTCGACGCCTATCCGGACGAGCTGTCCGGCGGCCAGCAGCAGCGCGTCGCCATCGCCCGCGCGCTGGCCATGAAGCCACTGGCGCTGTTGTGCGACGAGATCACCTCGGCCCTCGACCCCGAGCTCGTCAACGAGGTGCTGGCGGTGGTGAAGAAGCTGGCCGAGGAGGGCATGACCCTGCTCATGGTCACGCACGAGATGCGGTTCGCGCGGGAGGTTTGCGACCGGGTGGTGTTCATGCACCAGGGGCGGGTACACGAGATCGGCCCGCCGGAAGAAGTATTTGCGAATCCTCAGACGGCGGAGCTCAGGCAGTTTCTCGGCCAAAGCTGAGGCCGCCGTGGGCCTTGCGTTAGGGTCAAGCCTCTCGCGGTGCGGCAATGCGGCCTATGCGCCATCCTCCCGTCATGTTGCCGCCTTGATCTGCCTGTGTTAGGCACTCCGGGATTTCGAGGGACGGGTTAAGCCCCCTCGCGGGATCGCACAATTTTATTCCCAACAGATCAAGGGCTTGGGGAGAGGTCACGCAAGGTGCGCGGCCGGCCCTGGAAGTCCGAGAGAGGTGCGGGGTGGCGGATACGATCGTGTCAGGCATGGCGGGGCGCTATGCGACCGCGCTGTTCGAACTGGCGAGCGAGGCCGGCGCCATCGATTCCGTTAAGGCGGATCTCGATCGCCTGTCGGCTATGATTGCTGAAAGCGCGGATCTGGCGCGGCTGGTGAAGAGCCCGGTCTTTTCGGCCGAGGCGCAGCTGAAGGCCATCGCCGCGGTTCTTGGTCAGGCGGGGATTTCCGGTCTTGCCGGAAACTTCGTGAAGCTGGTGGCGCAGAACCGCCGCCTCTTCGCTCTGCCCAAGATGATTTCCGATTATGCCGCCCTCGTGGCCGCCCAGCGCGGCGAGACGACGGCGCAGGTGACGGTGGCCGCTCCCCTGAGCGACACCCACTTCGCCGCGCTCAAGGACGCGCTGGCGCAGCAGACCGGCAAGGACGTGAACCTCGACGTCACCGTCGATCCGTCCATCCTCGGTGGTCTCATCGTGAAGCTCGGCTCCCGCATGGTCGACGCTTCGCTCAAGACCAAACTCAATTCTATCCGGCATGCGATGAAAGAGGTCCGCTGATGGACATTCGAGCCGCTGAAATCTCCGCCATCCTGAAAGAGCAGATCCAGGGTTTCGGCCAGGAGGCCGAGGTCTCCGAGGTCGGTCAGGTTCTCTCCGTCGGTGACGGCATCGCCCGCGTCTATGGCCTCGACAACGTCCAGGCCGGCGAGATGGTCGAGTTCGAGAACGGCACGCGCGGCATGGCGCTGAACCTCGAAATCGACAACGTCGGTATCGTGATCTTCGGCTCCGACCGCGAGATCAAGGAAGGCCAGACCGTCAAGCGCACCGGCGCCATCGTGGACGCCCCCGTCGGCAAGGGCCTCCTCGGCCGCGTCGTCGACGCCCTGGGCAACCCGATCGACGGCAAGGGCCCCATCGTCTACACCGAGCGTCGCCGCGTCGACGTGAAGGCCCCGGGCATCATCCCGCGCAAGTCGGTGCATGAGCCCATGCAGACCGGCCTCAAGGCCATCGACGCGCTGATCCCGATCGGCCGTGGCCAGCGCGAGCTGATCATCGGCGACCGCCAGACCGGCAAGACCGCCGTGGCGCTCGACGCCATCCTGAACCAGAAGCCCCTGAACGCCGGCGACGCCCCCGAGAGCCAGAAGCTCTACTGCGTCTACGTCGCGGTGGGCCAGAAGCGCTCCACCGTCGCGCAGTTCGTGAAGGTGCTCGAGGAGCAGGGCGCGCTGGAATATTCCGTCGTCGTCGCCGCCACCGCCTCGGACGCCGCGCCGATGCAGTTCCTGGCGCCGTTCACCGGCACCGCCATGGGCGAGTATTTCCGTGACAACGGCATGCACGCCCTGATCATCCATGACGACCTGTCCAAGCAGGCCGTGGCCTACCGCCAGATGTCGCTGCTGCTGCGCCGCCCGCCGGGCCGCGAAGCCTATCCCGGCGACGTGTTCTACCTCCACTCCCGCCTGCTGGAGCGCGCGGCCAAGCTGAACGAGGACAACGGCTCCGGCTCGCTGACCGCCCTGCCGATCATCGAGACCCAGGCCAACGACGTGTCGGCCTATATCCCGACGAACGTGATCTCGATCACCGACGGCCAGATCTTCCTCGAGACCGACCTGTTCAACGCCGGTGTGCGTCCGGCCATCAACGCCGGCGTCTCGGTGTCGCGTGTGGGCGGTGCCGCCCAGACCAAGGTCGTCAAGAAACTGTCCGGCGGTATCCGTACCGACCTGGCCCAGTACCGTGAACTGGCTGCGTTCGCGCAGTTCGCTTCCGACCTCGACGAGTCGACCCGCCGCCAGCTCGAGCGCGGCAAGCGCGTGGTCGAGCTGCTCAAGCAGCCCCAGTACCAGCCGCTGCAGGTCTGGGAACTCGGTGTGGCCCTGTACGCCGTCAACAACGGCCACCTGGACGACATCGACGTCTCGCAGGTGCTCGGCTTCGAGAAGGCGCTGAAGGATCACCTGAAGTCCAAGCATGCGGCCCTGATCGAGCGCATCGAGGACAAGAAGGAACTCTCCAAGGATGACGACGTCGAGCTGGCGAGCGCCATTCAAGAGTTCAAGAAGCACGGTGCTTTTTAAGGTCGTCGACCGCTAGGAGCGTGAGCGGCGTGGCGCGGCAAGCGCCGCCCCCCCGCCCAAAGACGCGAGCCGGCCAGTCCCGCTCGCGTGGCGTCTAAACAGGAAGCGCAATGCCCGGAATCAAGGAAATCCGAACCAAGATCAAGAGCGTGCAAAACACGCGCAAGATCACCAAGGCGATGGAGATGGTGGCTGCATCCAAAATGCGCAAGGCGCAGGAACGGATGCGGGCCGGCCGCCCCTATGCCACCAAGGTGCGCGAGATCGCCGCGCACCTGATGCAGGCTCATCCCGACTACAGCCATCCGTACCTGAACCAACCCGAGTCCATCAAGTCGGTGGGCGTGGTGCTGGTGACGACGGACAAGGGTCTGTGTGGCGGTCTGAACACCAACATCACGCGTCTGCTGCTGGGCAAGCTCAAGGAGTTCGAGCAGCAAGGCATCAAGGTGCAGACCACCGCGTTCGGTAACAAGGGCCAGTCCTTGTTGACCCGTGTGCAGAGCAACCTGGTCTCGCAAGAGACGCAGCTCGGCGACGTGCCGAACCTGCAGCGCCTGCTGGGCGCGCTGAAGGTGCAGCTGGACGACTTCCTCGAAGGCCGTATCGACGCGCTGTACATCGCCACCACGCGCTTCGTCAACACGATGCGCCAGGAGCCGGTGTTCCTGCGCCTGCTGCCGCTGCCGGGCGGCCTGCAGGATCCGTTCCAGGTCTCGAGCGACGACATCGCCACGCTCAAGCAAGAGGACCAGCAGCCGACCGCCAAGTACAGCTGGGACTACATCTACGAGCCCGATGCCAAGACCGTCATCGACGATCTGCTGCAGCGCTACGTCGAAGGCCTGGTGTTCCAGGCCGTGGCCGAGAACATGGCTTCCGAGCAGTCGGCCCGCATGGTCGCCATGAAGGCGGCCTCGGACAATGCCAAAAAAGTCATCGGCGATCTCCAGCTGGTCTACAACAAGACCCGCCAGGCCGCCATTACCAAAGAAATCTCCGAAATCGTGGGGGGCGCTGCCGCCGTCTGACGCCCAACGCGCCAGACAGCCACAGCATTCCGTCAGACAGTTATCAAGCAAGGAATCGACATGAGCAACGGAACCATCGTTCAGTGCATCGGCGCCGTGGTGGACATTCAGTTTCCCCGCGATCAGATGCCCAAGATCTACGCCGCTCTGACGCTGGCCGACGAGAGTTCGTCGTTCGCCGAAAAGGGCCTGACCTTCGAAGTGCAGCAACAGCTCGGTGACGGCGTGGTGCGCGCCATCGCCATGGGCTCGTCCGACGGCCTGCGCCGCGGCATGGCCGTGGCCGACACCGGCGCCCCGATCTCGGTGCCGGTCGGTACCGCCACGCTGGGCCGCATCATGGACGTGCTGGGCCGTCCGATCGACGAAGTCGGTCCGATCGCCACCGACGAGCGCCGCGCCATCCACCAGGACGCGCCCAAGTTCGACGAGCTGTCGCCGTCGGTCGAGCTGCTCGAAACCGGCATCAAGGTTATCGATCTGGTCTGCCCGTTCGCCAAGGGCGGCAAGGTCGGCCTGTTCGGCGGCGCCGGCGTCGGCAAGACCGTCAACATGCTCGAGCTGATCAACAACATCGCCAAGCAGCACAGCGGCCTGTCGGTGTTCGCCGGCGTCGGTGAGCGCACCCGCGAAGGCAACGACTTCTATCACGAAATGGCCGAAGCCGGCGTGATCAAGCTGGACAACCTGCCCGAGTCGAAAGTGGCGATGGTGTTCGGCCAGATGAACGAGCCTCCCGGCAACCGCCTGCGCGTCGCGCTGTCGGGCCTGACGATGGCCGAGAAGTTCCGCGACGAAGGCCGCGACATCCTGTTCTTCGTCGACAACATCTACCGCTACACGCTGGCCGGTACCGAAGTGTCGGCACTGCTGGGCCGCATGCCGTCGGCCGTGGGCTACCAGCCCACGCTGGCCGAAGAAATGGGCAAGCTGCAAGAGCGCATCACGTCGACCAAGACCGGCTCGATCACGTCGATCCAGGCCGTCTACGTCCCCGCGGATGACTTGACCGACCCGTCGCCTGCCACGACCTTCCTGCACTTGGACTCGACCGTGGTGCTGTCGCGTGACATCGCCTCGCTGGGTATCTACCCCGCCGTCGACCCGCTCGACTCGACCAGCCGCCAGCTCGACCCGCAAGTCGTCGGCGAAGAGCACTACGCCGTGGCCCGCGCCGTGCAGCAGACGCTGCAGCGCTACAAGGAACTGCGCGACATCATCGCCATTCTGGGCATGGACGAACTGTCGCCGGAAGACAAGCAGGCCGTGGCCCGTGCCCGCAAGATCCAGCGCTTCCTGTCGCAGCCCTTCCACGTCGCCGAAGTCTTCACCGGCGCGCCGGGCAAGTACGTGCCGCTGTCCGAGACCATCCGCGGCTTCAAGATGATCGTCGAAGGCGAATGCGATTCGCTGCCGGAACAGGCCTTCTACATGGTCGGTTCGATCGACGAGGCCATCGAGAAGGCCAAGAAACAGTAATAAGGATTCCCCATGGCTACCTTGCATGTAGATGTCGTCAGTGCGGAAGAATCGATCTTCGCCGGTGAGGCCAAGTTCGTGTCGCTGCCTGGCGAAGCGGGTGAGCTGGGCATCCTGCCCGGCCACACCCCGCTGATCTCGCGCATCCGCCCGGGCACGGTCAAGATCGTGCGTCCGGACGGTGCCGAGGAAGAAATGTTCGTGGCCGGCGGCATCCTCGAGATTCAGCCGGGTACCGTCACGGTGCTGGCCGACACGGCCATCCGTGCCGCCGACCTGGACGAAGCCAAGGCTGCGTCGGCGCGCCAGCGTGCCGAAGAGGCGCTGCGCAACGCCACCGACAAGGCCACGATCGCCGCGGTCGAAGCCGAGCTGGCGATGCTGGCGGCCCAGACGCTGGCGGCCCGCAAGGCCTCGCAATCGGGCCGTTCGCATCACTGACGCGTCCACCCGGCTGTTTCGGCAAGACAAAAAACCCACCGCTTGCGGTGGGTTTTTTCATGGCGTACCGACATCACACCTGCGTCAGCACCTGCGACAACGGCCGGCGCGGCTTCTGCGGCCAGTTGCCGGGCAGAGCATGGCCCACCGCCAGCAGCATCACCGGGATCTCGTTGCCGGCCAGCTCGAAGGCCTCGGCTACGGCCGGCGCGTCGAAGCCTATCATCGGCGCCGAGCCCAGGCCCTTGGCCTGCGCCGCGTGGATCAGCGTGGTGGCGCCGAACGTGGCCGTGCGCACCGCCTCGTCGCGCTGGCGCTGCGGCTGCTCGAAATACAGGCTCTTGGCCGCGCCCTGCCAGCCGGGCACCATCTCGGCCGGCATGATGCCGGCATCGACCACAGGCTTGAGCCGGGCCGGGATGTCCTCGTGATCGGCCAGCTGGCCGCAGACGATGAACGTGACGGCGGCGTCGGTGACCTTGGCCTGGTCCCAGGCCAGCTTGCGCAGGCGCGCCTTGGCCTCGGGGCTGCGCACCGCGATGAAGCGCCAGTTCTGCAGGTTGAACGAACTGGGGGCGGTGGTGGCCAGCCGCACCAGCTCGGTGATGTCGTCGTCGGCCAGGCCGCGGTCGGGATCGAACAGGTTGGTGGTGCTGCGTTGTGCGATGGCGTCGAGGATGGGAGAGTGCATGGCGATGTCCGGAATGGGTTGTCGAGGGAAATGACTCAGACCAGGCTGTCGACCACGCCGCCGTCCACGCGCAGCGCGGCGCCGGTGGTCGCCGAGGCCTGCGCCGAGCTGACGTAAAGAATCATGTTGGCGACCTCCTGCACGCTGGCGGCACGCTGGATGATCGAGCTGGCGCGGTGCGTGTTGACGAAGTCGGCGGCGACCTGCTCCAGGCTGTGGCCGCTGCGCTGCACCTCGTCGGCCAGCATCTGCGCGACGCCTTCGGACAAGGTCGGTCCCGGCAGCACCGCGTTGACGGTCACGCCGGTGCCGGCCAGCCGCTTGGCCAGTCCGCGCGACACCGCCAGTTGGGCGGTCTTGGTGAAGCCGTAATGCACCATGTCGGCCGGGATGTTCAGCGCCGATTCCGACGAGATGAAGACGATGCGGCCCCAGCCGCGTTCGACCATGGCCGGCGCATAGGCGCGAGCCAGCCGCACGCCCGACATGACGTTGGTCTGGAAGAAGCGCTCCCATTCCTGGTCCGGCGTGTCGAAGAAGTCGCGCGGCTCGAAGACGCCCAGGTTGTTGACCAGGATGTCGATGTCGGGGTGCGCGGCCAGCAGCTGCGCGCAGCCTGGCGCGTCGGACAGGTCGCCGACAAGGCCGACGGCGGCCACGGGTCCGGCGCCCTGCAGGGTCTGCAGCGCGGCGTCGACGCTGCGCTGGCTGCGGCCGTTGATGATGACCTGGGCGCCGGCGGCCGCGTAGCCGCGCGCGGCGGCCAGGCCGATGCCGCCGGTCGAGCCGGTGACCAGTACGCGCCGGCCGCTGAAGTCGATGTTCACGATGGAGTCCTTTGTGCTCGGAGGATCCGGTTGGATCGTTGTCTGCCACTCTATTTGAGAGTGGATAGCCCTACAATCCAGGCTGGTTAACAAGTACCTTTCGAGAAACCCGAAAGATGGACCGCATCGATGCCCTGCGTTTGTTGCTGGACGTGGCCGAGCACGGCAGTTTTTCGGCCGTGGCCCGCCTGCGCGCGATCGCGACCTCGACGGTGACGCTGGCGGTCGGCCAGCTCGAGCAAACGTTCGGCGCGCGGCTGATCCTGCGCTCGACGCGCAAGCTGGTGTTCACGCACGAAGGGCAGGCGCTGCTGGCCGATGCGCGCCGTATCGTCGCCGAATGGGACGCCGCGCTGGCCGGCCTGCGCGAGGACGGCCCGCTGGCCGGCCCGATCCGCATCACCGCCACCAACGATTTCGGCCGCACCCAGCTGCGGCCGTGGCTCGATGCGTTCCAGGTACGCCATCCGCGCGTGCACCTGAGCCTGACGCTCAGCGACAGCATGGTCGACCTGATCGACGCACGGGTCGACCTGGCGCTGCGCAACGGGCCGCTGCCGGATTCGAGCCTGCGCGCCCGCCTGCTGGTGCGTGGCGAGCGGGTGGTTTGCGCCGCGCCGCAATACTGGGCGCGCGCGGGCCGGCCGGCGCATCCCGACGAGCTGGCGCGGCACAACTGCCTGATCCTGGCGCGGCCGGGCGCGCCGATCGCCAACTGGCCGTTTCGCGATGGCCAGCGCGCGTTCAGCATCAAGGTGGCGGGCGACCGCCAGGCCAGTGATGGCGGTGTGCTGCGCGAATGGGCCGTCGAGGGCCACGGTGTCATCATCAAGAACCGCTGGGATATCCAGCGCGAACTGCAGGCCGGCACGCTGCAGACCGTGCTCGAGTCCTACTCGGCCGGCCCGGTCGATCTCTACGCGGTGCATCCGGGCGGGCCGCCCAGCCGCCGCGTCGCGATGCTGATCGAGTTCCTGGTGCAGGCCTGCGCGGCGCCGCCTCAGCCGTAGTCACAAGCGTCCATGCGCAGTGGCACGCTTGGGTCTATTCCGCATCGCGCCGGCGGCGCGGCGTCGCTAGGCTGCCGTCATCGTCCCACCACGAGCGAGGAGGCTGTATGCGGATGGTCGATTGCGCGGTGTTGCGCCTGCTGGCCCACCAGGACTGGATCGATGGCTGGATCGCCACGCACGCTGAGCGGCTGGGCCGCGTGCGCCTGTGGCCGTTGCACTTGCCGGCGCAGCCGCCGTCTTGCCTGCCGGGCGCCCAGGCACTGGCCACGTGGGGGCCGGCCATGCGGCGCTACGATCTGTGCGTGCTGCCGGTCAGCGCCGCGACGCTGGGCTGGAGCCGCATGGCGCTGGCGGGCGCGCGGGCCGATGTGCCGGTGCCGCTGCTGGCCCTGGTGCGCGACCTGCGGGCGCCGGCGGTGCAAGACCTGCTCGAGCTGGGCGCCGACGATTTCCTGCGCTGCGATGCCGGCCCCGACGAAAGCATCGCCAGGCTGACGCGGGCTCGGCTGCGCCGGGCCGATGCACCGGGCTGGTCCGACGCACCGGGCTGGTCCGATGCGGCCGGTGTGGCCGAAGCGGGTGTCGCCGAGCACGTGCCGGGCTACCGCGCGCCTGCCGCGGCACGATCGCGCAGCGGCCGCGCGGCCCATCACGCGGTCGGGCCGGGGCAGGGCGCCCAGCCATTTCGCCAGGCCAAGGCCGAGGTCGTCACCGCCTTCGAGCGCCAGTACATCCGCGATGCGCTGTTGCGCTCGGCCGGCAACATCGCGCTGGCCTCGCGCGCCGCGCGCAAGCATCGCCGGGCGTTCTGGGCACTGATGCGCAAACACCAGATCGACGCCAGCCCGTACCGCCAGTCGGGGCTGGCGGGCGGCGTGCCGGCCGAAGCCGGCGAGCCACAGGGCGCCAGCGGGGCCAGCGGCCGGTAGCGGCGGCTGCCGGCCGCCGCGTCATCC
>JAEZBO010000225.1 GCA_023427085.1 Pseudomonadota bacterium | reverse complement strand
GATCAGCACCGCGCAGGCCAGCACCAGACCGGCCAGCAGCGCCAGCTGGCGCGCCGCGCGCCACAGCGCCTGGCGTGCGTGCAGCGGTTCGGGCGCCACGCCCAGGCGGCCCTGCGCCAGCGGCCCGGTCGGAATCGATTCGAACACCGGCGGCGCATCCACCGGCACCAGCCGCTCGAACCAGTCAGGCACCAGCCCCTGCAGCGCCGGCCGGGACGCGCGGAACATCACCTGGCCCTGGCTGTCGTGCAACTGCAGCCAGCTGTAGCCGTAGGTGTCGAAGGCCGACTGCAGCAGCGGCTCGGCCTGCGCGCCGTCGTCGAGCGCCGCCAGTTGCTCGGTGATCCAGGCCGCATCGGCCTGGGTGCGCTGGATCAGCGACTCGCGCACGAAGCCCTGCACGGTGCCCAGTCCCAGCACGAAGGCCAGGCAGGCCAGCGCCATGGCCATGGCGATGATGCCCAGGGTCAGGTCTCGGAATAGGGTCATGGTGTGCTGATTATCTCCGCCTGGCGCCATCGAGGTAAGCGTTTTTACTCACCGGACGTGGCCGGCTGCCTACATCGACGACACCTGGCATCGCGATTCAGGCGTCGGCCCGGTCATTCACGCCGGACGCCTCGCTGCCATAGGCCCGGATCCGGTCGCGGCCTTCATGCTTGGCGCGGTACAGCGCCAGGTCGGCATGCATGACCAGGATGTCCAGCGACATGCCGTGCTGGTAGTCTGCCACACCGATCGAAATGGTCAGCTGGATCGGCGCCTGGTCGGCCGCCGGCGCCGCGATGCGCAGGTTGGCCGCGGCTTCGCGCAGCCGCTCGGCCGCGCGCATCGCCGCGTTCAAGTCGGTGTGCGGCATCAGCACCGCGAATTCCTCGCCGCCCAGCCGGCCGGTGACGTCGGTCTCGCGCAGCGTCGCCGTCATGACGTCGGCCACGCTGCGGATCGCCTGGTCGCCAAGGTGATGGCCGTAGCGGTCGTTGATGCTCTTGAAATGGTCGATGTCGATCAGCAGCGCCGACAGCGGGTGCGGATAGCGGCGGCACTGGATGATCAGCGCCTCGCCGGCCTCCATGAAGGCGCGGCGGTTCTTCAGTTCGGTCAGCGGATCGGTGTTGGCCAGCCACGCCAGCTCGTGGGTGCGTTGCGTCACCGCGGATTCGAGCCGCGCATTGGCTTGCGCCAGCCGGGTGCCGAACTGCTGCGACTGGTGGTTCAGCACCAGCAGCCAGATCGATAGCACCAGGCTGCCGGTGATCAGGCCGGCAATGGTCCATTCGAGTTGATAGAAGCCGGCATGCAGGCGCTGGCGGTCCTTGTCCTGCACGTTGCCCTGCTCGTGGTGCACCAGGCTGACCAGGGTGTCGGCCATGGCCCGCACGTTGGCCGCCTCGATCAGCACGTCCTCGGCGATCTCGCGATCGGTCTGCGTGCGGGTCGAGGTCTGCAGGCGGCCCAGCCACGGCATCACCAGCGCCGACAATTGCTCGAGCACGCTGCGCGCCTGCGGCAGCGTATCCAGCAGCTGGGTGTAGGCGCGCGGGGTATTGGGCAGGGGCTCGATCAGGCTGGCCAGCAGCTGCAGCCTGAGCATCAGCTCGGTGTTGCCGTCGTCGCGGGCGCGTACCGTGCGGGCCGCGTCGATCAAGAGGTTCAGTTCGGTGGCGATCTGGTACGAGACCAGGAAGTCGCTGTTCAGGCGCGGCTCGGCGAGCTCGCGCGCATGGTCGCGCAGGCTGACCGTCGCCAGCACCGTCAATACCACCATCGACACCAGCAGCAGCGTCAGCACGGCCGTCAGCCAGCGCCGGTGGCGCGGCGCCGCCGGAAAGGGCGCGAAGGCCTTGGCATACGCAGGGGCGTGGGGGCGGGTCATGGCGACGGAAGGATGTGGCGGGCGGCGTGCATCAGACCATCGTCAGCGATTGCACCTGCCAGACCGTGCGTTGCAGATAACGCACGTCCTGGCGCAGGATCGCATGGCTGTCGAACGGGTAGATCACCATCAGCGGACCGTTGCCGCGCACGCTCATCGGCTTGCCGTTGCGCAGCCAGGCCAGGATCGGCGCGTAGTCGAGCAGGTCCTTGCGCGGCAGCAGCGCGCCATAGCCATTGAGCGACTTGGCGTAGACGCCTTGCTCGCATGGCAGGTCGAGCAGTTCGAGCAGGCTGCCCAGCGTCGGGCCCTGCCAGCTCACACTGCCGGCAGTCTGGAAATTGGCGGGCAGCGCGGTGCGGATGATCGCCTGCGGCAGGCTGCGCAGCCGGCCCAGCGATACCGTCAGGCCCTGGCGGCGCCCGCGCGAGGTGTCGGCGGCGAGCCTGAGGACGGTACAGGCGGCCGCGGCGCTGTCCTGCGTCAGCAGGCTGCTGCGGCAGTCGGCGCGGGCGGGACGCGCGGCATTCAGGGCCAACAGGCCGGCGCCGGCGAGCAGTACGGTCCTACGGGTCGTCACGACTGCTGCCTCCATGAGATGCCGCCGGGCGGCGGCCGCCGCCGTGACCGGGCCGGACGGAGAGGGGCCGCAAGAGCCGGCCGGTGTCGCGGCTGGCAGGCGCGGTCCGGCCGGGCGGACGCGAGCAAGAATGGCGGAACACACCTGAGTGTGTCTTGTCGGCGCAAAACGCATCCATTGGTTTCTGTAGCCCGTCATTCTGTTACGACTGTCACGTAGCTATCAACGACGAATAATTGCCGATTATTTCCCAGTAATGCGTTATTCGCCGATTTATTGCTTTTTGGCGAAGAAAATATCGATTTTGTGACGAATACTGCCATTTAATATGGCCGCAAACTCGTGCATAATGGTTGTTACATACTGCCGTAAACCGGTCAGGAGATCCCGGTGTGACGTCGATCCCAGGCTGTTTTCCAGTGCGAAATCAGGCTCCGGGAACAGCACACCAGCGTCGCTGGCGTGCCGGTGCCGGCCGAAAAAGAATGATTTTCGGGGCGTATCTTGAGCACGGCCGACTCACCCGCGTTGTGGTTCCTGCTGTCGTTCGTGGCGAGCATCGCCGCATTGGCCTGGTGGCAACGCAACCGCACCTTGCGCCTGCATCGTGCTTATACCCGCGACACCCTTACCGGCGCCTTGTCGCACGAAGAGTTCCTGCGCCGCCTGCGTGGCTGGATGCAGGCCAACCCCGGCGGCGGCCCGGGGCAGGGCGCGGTCCTGCTGGTCAACATGGACCGCTACACCGAATACAGTTCGCTGTTGCGGCTCGAGCAGGCTGGCGAGTTGCTGCACCAGATCGCCGACCGGCTGGCGCTGCACGCGCAGGCCTCGGCCGGCGGCCTGGTCGGGCGCTGCTCGCAGGACGAATTCCTGGTGTTCCTGCCGCTGCTGGGCGGCGACCGCATCCCTGATCGCGCCGCCCGCATCCACGACGCGCTCGGCCAGCCCTATGTGCTGACCGGCCAGCGGCTGCTGGCCACCTTCGGTGTCAGCGTCGTGCTGTTTCCCGAGCACGGCCGCAACGCCGAGGCGCTGATGCGCAACCTGTACGTCGCGATGCGCCAGCTCAAGAGCGAGGGCAGCAACCGCTGGCGCATCTTCGAACCCGAGATGATCGCCTACCACCGCGAGCAGCAGGCGCTCGAGCAGGCCTTGCGCCAGGCCGTGGCCGACCAGATCGCCGGCCAGTTCTCGCTGGACTACCAGCCCATCTGCGAAAGCCGCAGTGGCCGCGTGATCGGCTGCGAGGCGCTGTTGCGCTGGCGCCATCCCGAGCGCGGCCAGGTCTCGCCGGCCGAGTTCATCGGGCTGGCTGAAAGCACCGGGCTGATCATCCCGCTGGGTTACTGGGTGCTCGAGCAGGCCTGCGCCCGCGCCGCCGGCTGGCCGGTGCCGTGGCGCGTGCACGTCAACCTGTCGGTCTGCCAGATGCAGAACGACGAACTGCCCGAGCGCGTCGCGGCGATCCTGACGCGCACCGGGCTGGCGCCGTGGCGGCTGGTGCTCGAAGTCACCGAGTCGATCCTGATCGTGCACTACGAGCGCCATGCGCGCATGCTCGAGACGCTGCGCGCGCGCGGCATCAGCATCGCGCTGGACGATTTCGGCACCGGCTATTCGAGCCTGACCCACCTGCGCAAGCTGCCGTTCGACTGGCTCAAGCTCGACCTGATGTTCATCGCCGAACTCGAATCCGACGGCAACAGCCGCGAAGTGGTCGCGGCGCTGCTGTCGATGTGCCATGCGCTGGGCCTGTCGGTGGTCGCCGAGGGGGTCGAGACCGAGGCGCAGCGCCACATCCTGTACGAGCTGGGCTGCGAGGCGATGCAGGGCTACCTGCTGGGCCGGCCGATGCCGGGCGATGCGATCGACGCGATGGCCCGCCAGGCGCCAGCAATGCAATAATCGGGGTTCGACTGTCCCGGGCGCGTGGCCAACCGCCGCGCGCCGCAACGCTAGCGCATCCATGTCCGGCAATACTCTAGGCAAGCTTTTCTGTGTCACCAACTTCGGCGAATCCCACGGCCCGGCGATCGGCTGCGTGGTCGACGGCTGCCCGCCCGGGCTGGCCCTGTCCGCCGAGGACATCCAGGTCGAACTCGACCGCCGCCGGCCCGGCACCTCGCGCCACGTCACGCAGCGCCAGGAGGCCGACCAGGTCGAGATCCTGTCGGGCGTCTACGAAGGCCGCACCACCGGCACGCCGATCGGGCTGCTGATCCGCAACACCGATGCGCGCAGCAAGGACTACAGCAACATCGCCGACACGTTCCGGCCCGGCCATGCCGACTACACGTACTGGAACAAATACCACGAGCGCGATCCGCGCGGCGGCGGCCGCTCGTCGGCGCGGTTGACCGCGCCGACCGTGGCGGCCGGCGCGATCGCCAAGAAATGGCTGGCCGAGCAGTTCGGCGTGCGGGTGCGCGGCTACATGAGCCAGCTGGGCACGATCGAGATCCCGTTCCAGTCGTGGGACGACGTCCCCAACAATCCGTTCTACGCGCCCAATGCCGGCGTGGTGGCCGAACTCGAAGCCTATATGGACGCCTTGCGGCGCGATGGCGATTCGATCGGCGCGCGTATCGAGGTCGTCGCCGAGGGCGTGCCGGCCGGCTGGGGCGAGCCGCTCTACGACCGCCTGGATGCCGACATCGCCCACGCGATGATGGGGCTGAACGCCGTCAAGGGCGTGTCGATCGGCGCCGGCTTCGGCTGCATCGCGCAACGCGGCTCCGAGCATGGCGACGAGATCACGCCCGAGGGTTTCATCGGCAACAACGCCGGCGGCGTGCTGGGCGGCATCTCGTCGGGCCAGCCGGTCACCGTGTCGCTGGCGATCAAGCCCACCTCCAGCATCCGTGTCGAGCGCCGCTCGGTCGACCGTGCCGGCAATCCGGTGATGGTGCAGACGCTGGGCCGCCACGATCCGTGCGTCGGCATCCGTGCGACGCCGATCGCCGAAGCGCTGCTGGCGCTGGTGCTGATCGATCACGCGCTGCGTTTCCGCGCCCAATGCGGCGCGCCCGCCTGAGCGCCGCGCCCCCGTCCTTACGATCTCCAGGAGCCCGCCATGCCATTGGTCCGCCGATTCGTCCGTAGCGCCGCGCTGTGCGGCACGCTGACCCTCGTCGCTTGCTCGAGCGTCAACACCACGCAGTCCGGCGCCATCGGCGTCAATCGTTCGCAATACATGTCCGGCCTGGTGTCCGAGCAGGCGCTGCAACAGGAAGCCGGCCAGCAGTATGCGCAGATCATCGCCGAGGCGCGCGCCAAGAACGCGCTCGACCGCGATCCCAAGCTGGTCGCGCGTGTCAATGCGATCACCAAGCGGCTGGTGGCGCAGGTCGGCGTGTTCCGGCCCGACTCGGCCGCCTGGAACTGGGAAATGCACGTGCTGAGCCTGGACGAGGTCAATGCCTGGTGCATGCCGGGCGGCAAGATGGCGGTGTATACCGGCCTGGTCAACCAGATCAAGCCGACCGACGACGAGCTGGCAGCGATCATCGGCCACGAGATCTCGCACGCCCTGCGCGAGCACGCCCGCGAGCGCGTGTCGCAGCAGATGGTCACCAACATCGGCCTGTCGGTGCTGTCGATCGCCACCGGCAGCTCGGCGGCCTCGGACCTGGGCGGCCAGCTGAGCCAGGTGATGTTCACGCTGCCCAACAGCCGCACGCACGAGACCGAAGCCGACCGCATGGGCGTCGAGCTGGCCGCGCGGGCCGGTTTCGATCCGCGCGCGGCGATCACGCTGTGGCAGAAGATGGCCCAGGTCGGCGGCGCCGAGCAGCCCGAGTTCATGTCGACCCACCCGTCGGCCGCGACCCGCATCACCGAGCTCAAGCAAGCCTCCGAGCAGGTGATGCCGCTATACGAGCAGGCGCGCAAGAAGTAACCACGGCGCCGGCCTGGTCCGGCCCCGCCCCGATGGCCTGCCGCGCGCCGTCGCGCTGCCTTCAGGGCAGATTGACCGTCTCGCCTTGGGTCGGCGTCTGCAGGTCGCGCTCGGGAATCTCCCAGATCACCAGCCGCGGCGGGGTCTGCTTGAACGCCGCGCTGGCGAAATAGGCATTGGCGCCGCCGGCGAACTTGCCGCCTTCACGGCCAAAGTTGGCCACTTCCACACCCAGCTCGGCCGCCAAGAACGGCACGAAGTTGGACGTGCGCGTGAACGACGAACCGATCACCACGGTGCGCGGCAGGCCGGCGTCGCCGAACAGGTCGTCGGCGCCCGCGGCGGCGCTGCCAGGCGCCTGCGCGAAGCGGCTGGTGACCGCCGTTTCGCCGGCCGGTTGCCACGATGGCGGCAGCCAGTCCAGCCCGGCCAGCCGCACCAGGTCGCCCAGCCGGGGCGCCGGCTCGCCGCGCGTCACGGTGTACTGCCGGTCGGCCTTGGGCGCCCGGCCGCTGCCGGCCAGTTGCTGGCGCAGCGCCTGCGCGGCGGCTTGCGCGCCGGCTTCGCTCCAGTGCGTGTCGGTGCGCAGGAAGGCCTGGTCGCCCAGCGGCGCCAGCGCCGCGGTCCAGTCCAGCGCGGCGACGCCACGCGCCGCCAGCGCTGCGGTGAAGTCGGCCGCGCGCGGTCCGAAGTCGGCCGGCCGCGTCAGCCCGCACAACTGGTCGGCGGCGATCCGGCTCTTGTCCGGCACCACCGCCACCACCAGTTCGATGTTGCGCGCGCGCAGCCGCTCGCGCACCGCCTGCACGGTGTCGGCGCGCTGTTGCGCGTGCGACGCGCCGTGCGCGTGCGGCGTCAGCTCCTCGGTCAGGAACAGCCAGCCGGGGCAGCCCTGGCGCACCTGACGGCCCAGGTCGTCCATCAGCAGCCAGCCGGCGGCGCGCTGGACCTTGGCCATTTCGCTGGGCAGCGGCGCCTGCGCCATGTTGCGGGCGATCGCGCTGGTGACCTTGCCGTCGATGAAGCCGTGCCAGTCGACCTGCTCGGGCAGCAACTGGTGGTCCTGCACGAATACCGAGTAGGCATTGGACAGCAGGCCCGCGCCCATGAACAGCGCCAGGCCGGCGCCGGCCAGCGGGCTGGTCACGCGCGCGAACCAGGTGGGTTTCTGCATCGGTGGCTTGATCGATGCCTTGGAGACGTCATGTTCGTTCATCGCCACGTCCTCAGAATTGGAAGTACAGGAAAGGCACCGCGCCGCGGCTGGCGATCAGGCTGAACGAGATCAGAAAACCGACCAGCGGCCACAGCCCCACGACCCAGGTCAGCGCCTCGCCGACCCGCAGCCGCGCGATGCGCGAATGCCACAGCGGGAAGGTCACGCAGACCACGCCCAGCAGCGCCGCGACCAGGTGGGCCGGCCGCAGCAGCACGGCCAGCGCATCGCTGAGCGCCGCGCCGTTCATGCCGAACTGGCCCTGGTACATGGTGATCGCGGCATCGAAGTTGACCGCGCGAAACAGCGTCCAGGCCAACATCACGAACAGCAGCGTCAGCAGCCGCGAGACCAGCCGCGGCAGCGTCAGCCAGCCGGCCTGCGTCCACGCGCGCGCCACCGCCAGCGCCACGCCATGGGCGATGCCCCACAGCAGGAAGTTCCAGTTGTCGCCGCCGTGCCAGAGCCCGGCGATGGCCATGGTCAGCAGCAGGTTGCGATAGGTCTTGTAGACGCCGAGCCGGTTGCCGCCCATCGGGATGTACAGGTAGTCGCGGATCCAGCTCGACAGCGACAGGTGCCAGCGGCGCCAGAAATCCTGGATGCTGACGGCCAGGTAGGGATGGTTGAAGTTCTCGGGAAACTTGAAGCCCAGCATGATGCCCAGGCCGATCGCCATCGCGCTGTAGCCGGCGAAGTCGAAGAACAGCTGCAGCGTGTAGGCGGCGCAGCCGATCCACGCGTCGGCCAGCGACGGCGCAGGCAGCGCGAACGCGGCGTCGACCACCGGCGCCAGCGTGTCGGCGATCAGCACCTTCATGCTCATGCCGATCATGAAACGCCGCGCGCCCAGCACGAAGCCCTCGCGGTTGAAGGGCCGGTCGGCGAGTTCCTTGGCGACCCAGTCGTAGCGGATGATCGGGCCGGCGATCAGCTGGCCGAACATGGCCTTGTAGGCGGCGTAGTCGATGAAGCTGCGTTGCGCGCGCACCGTGCCGCGGTGGACGTCGATCAGGTACGAGATCGCCTGCAGCACCACGAAGGACAGGCCGGCCGGCAGCACCAGGCGCTCCCATTCGAGCGGCAGCGCGCCCGACCACGACAGCACGCCGTTGAGCGTCTCGACCAGATTGTTGGCGTACTTGTACCAGAACAGCACCGAGGCGTTGATCACGATCAGCAGCGCCAGCAGCCGCACGCGCGGGGTCGGCGCGGCGACCCGCTCGATCGCCATGCCGCCCAGCCACGCCAGCGTGGTCAGGGCGATCAGCAGCAGCAGGAAGTACGGGCTCCACCAGCCGTAGAAGATCCAGCTGCCGACCATCAGCACGAAGTTGCGCGCGCCGCGTGGCACGAGCGCGTAGATCACCAGGAACGCGGGCAGGAACAGCGTGAGGAATTCGAGTGAGGCGAAGACCATGGCGGATGAGGGTGGGTGAGGGGAACCGTAAAGCTGCGGTCAGCGTTCCGGCGTTAGACTACGTGCATGAAACCGAAACGCGCCACTGCCAGCCGATCTGCTATTGCAAACCCTTGGCACCGGCGTCTGCGCCAGCTCTTGGCCGCAGCGGTGCTGGGGAGTGTGGGGCTGGGTACCGCGGCGGCCCAGCAGATCGCCATCACGCTGGACGACGGCATGGATCCGCGCGGCGATGCCCGCATGGCAGGCTGGAACCAGCAACTGCTCGACGCCTTGCAGGCACAACGTGTGCGGGCGATGTTTTTTCCGGCCGGCTTCATGGTCGACAGCCCGCAAGGCATGGCGCTGGTGCACGACTGGAGCCGCGCCGGCCATGCGGTCGGCAATCACACTTACAGCCATCAGGCGCTCAGCCAGGGCTCGCCACAGGTGTTCCTGGCCGACGTGCAACGCGCCGACGCGCTGTTTGCCGGTCTGCCGGGCTGGTGCCCGCGCTTGCGATTTCCATATCTGGACGAAGGCGCGACGCCGGCGCTGCGCGAAGCCGTGCTGGGTTGGATGGCCGGGCATGGCTACGGGGTCGCCTCGGCCACCATCGCGATCGACGACTGGACCTACAACGAGCGCCTGTTGAGCCAGACCGGCAAAGGCGCGTCCCCGGACGTCTCGGCGCATCGGCAGGCCTATCTGGACAGGCTGTGGCAGGAGGCCACGCAGCAGCGCGAGCGCTGGCAGCAGATGCTCGGGCGCGAGCCGGCGCACGTGCTGCTGCTGCACGTGAATGCCTTGAACGCGTTGCTCATGCCCGACATCCTGGCCATGTTCAAATCCCGAGGTTGGACTTTCATCGATCCTGTCACGGCACTAGCCGATCCGATATACCAGCGTGGTTTGCTGCGTGAAGGCCAGACCGTGGCCTTGCCGCCGCCTGCCTGCCGCTGATCGCCGCCGCGCGCGCCGTCACGATGGTCGGCGGCACGCGGCGCGGCGCCGTCAGTTGCCCAGCGTGTCGGTGGTCTGGAAGATCATCGGGCCGGTCTCGCCCGGAACCAGGAACACCGTATAACGCTCGCCGGCCTGCAGCGTGCCCAGCTCGAGCACGCTGTCGTCAGCCTTGCCGGCACACACCAGCTGCACGCTCAGGGCCACCGGATTGACCTGGCGCCGCGCAGTCTGCTGGTCGTCGACGTTCTCGAACAGCATCACGTCGCGGCCAGCCACCTGCAGCCCGGCCTGCTTGCAGCGGGCATCCAGGCTGTAGAAGGCCACCGACGCGCGCAACGCATTGAAGTCGTCGGGCTGCTCGCGCACCGTCAGCGTCTCGAACTTGCCATCGCGGCGCAGGCCGATCACCGAGACGAACTCGCCCGGCTCGACCTCGACCGAGACGCTCTGGCTGTCGCCACCCGCGCGCAGCGTGCCTTCGATGGGCTTGCGGGCGCTGACGGCCATGTAGTTCGAGGCCGGCTTGTCGCGCGGCAGCCCGATCTTGGCCGACGAGCCCTTGGCGGTGACTTCCAGGTCTTTTTCGTTGGCGTTGACGAAACGGATGAACGAGGAGTCCTCGGCCGGGCCGGTTTCGTACAACGAGATCTCGGCCGCCTGGCTGGCGCCGATCGACAGCAGGGCCAGCGCCAGCGCGCGCAGGGACGAAGTGATCATGGCTTTTTGATCCCGTTGATGGTGGCGTCTTTTTCGAGCGCCGACACGATGGATTCGCTCCACGCGGCGTAACCGGCCTGCGTGTAGTGCTGGCCGTCGGTGGTGGGCCACTCGCCGGGCTTGGAGAAGGTCAGCGAGTCGACGTAGGTGCACGGCGCCGAGTTGGCTTCGATGAACTTGGACAGCAGCTGCGTGCGCGGATGGTTCTTGCCGTACTTGCCGCCTTCGGTGCCCCAGGCCGGGCCGACCCACACGCACGGCGTGTTGGTGGCCGCCACCGCCTTGGTCAGCGCGGTGATCTCCTGCCAGGCCCAGGTCTTCGGGAACGCCGGCTTGTCGTACGAGCCCATGGTGTCGCCGATGATGATCACCACGGCGCTGGGCTTGTCCTTGGCGATCAGCTCGGTGATCGGCGTGGTCTTGGCCTCGCGGCCTTGCACCACCGCCTTCTGCTTGCCGACCTGGTCGGCGCCGCAGTCGATCGGCGTGGGCTTGAGCCAGCGCGCCGGACTGGCGCCACAGGCGCCAACCGAGTGCACCTGCGCGCCCTTGGCGAGCAGCGCCGCATGCAGCGGCTCGCGCAGGTACTGGGCGAGCGTCATATGGCTTTCGCCGATGACCAGCAAGGTCAGGCCGGCAAGTACGGAGGCGGACATACGGAGATCCTGTTCGGGGTTGGCGTCGCGGGTCTGGCGTTACGGGCGCGGCTTGAGCTTCTGCACGCCGGGCAGCGTGACGAGGGCGTTGCTGATCTGCTTGCCCCACTGCTGGTAGCCGGCCGGCGTGAAATGCTGGCCATCGGTGGTGGCCCACTGGCCCGGCTTGGACATCTTCAGCGAATCGACGTACTCGCACGGCGCCACGTTGGACGACAGGAACGAGGACAGCAGCTGCACGCGCGCGAAGGTCTTGCCGAAGCTGCCGCCCTCGGTGCCCCAGGCCGGGCCGACCCACACGCAGGGCGTGTTGGTGGCCGCCACGGCCTTGGTCAGCGAGGTGGTCTGCTGCCAGACCCAGGTCTTGGGAAAGGACTGCTGCTTGTAGCCGCCGATGGTGTCGCCCTGCACGAACAGCACCAGGTCCGGCTTGGTCGACTGGATCAGCTCGGCGATCGGCCGCGTCGAGCCGGTCTTGGAGAAGGTCGGCGGGGCCTTGCCCTGGCGTTCGGCGCTGCCGCAGGTGCCGGGCGTGGCCTTGACCCAGTCGCCCGGATTGGTGCCGCACACGCCGAGGGTCTGGACCTTGGCGCCGCTGGCCAGCAGGTTGCCGTGCAGCGAGTCGATCAGGGAGCCCGGGGCGATCAGGTGGCTGTCGCCGACGATGAGGATGGTCAGGCCGGTCAGTACGGAGGCAATCATGAACAGATCCTTGAAGCTTGGGTGGCGTCAGCGGCTATACGGTGAACGATGGGGCGTGAGCGGCAGGGCCATGCGGTCTTTTTGCGGCTGGAAGGTGTAGCGCAGGTAGACGCCGCCATTGACCTGGCGGTAGTCCTTGGCGTTGTCCAGGCCGGCCACCGCGCCGACGAACCACTTGGGCGCGACCTGGTATTCGCCGGCCGCCTGCAGGCTGTAGCCGACGCTGGTCTGCTTCTGGCCGGCGTAACGCGCGCTGCCGTTGCCAGTCAGGCCGGCGGCCTGCGCGGCGCCCATCTGGGTCTGCGCGCGCGCCTGCAGGCTGGTGTGCTTGGGGAAGTAGTTGGCATCGTCTTCCTTGAAATGCTGGATGCCGACCGAGCCCTGCACCTTGTACGAGAACCGATCGCCGCGCTTGGCGTAGGTGATCGGCAGGCCCAGGTAGTACATGCTCTGCGGGCTGAAGTAGCCGCCGTGCCCGTAGGTGTAGAAGCGCTGGTTGTTGTCGTAGAAGGTGCCCGAGGCATGCACGCCGGCGGTCAGGATCTCGTTGTCCTTGCGGATGATGTGTTTGTACACCCCCGCGGCGATTTCCTTGCGCTGGTTGACCTTGGTTTCCTTGCCCTGCAGGCTGTGCCACGAGGCCGAGCCGTAGACCCCGTGGGTCTGGTAGTCGGCGCCGATCTGCACCTGCCCGCCGGTGGCGGTGACCGCGCCCCAGCGGCGGCCGTCGCGCGGATCGCGCGCGCCGCCGAACGACAGCAGGCTGTCGGTGACGGCGCGGCGCGAGACGTCCACGCCGTACCAGTAGGTGTCGCTGTTCGGGAACAGCTTGTTGACCTCGACGCCGCCGACCAGGTTCGACTTCTCGAAGCCCAGCGGCGTGGTGCCGATGTCGGCGCGCAGGTCGCGCAGTTCGTAGGCGGCCGAAAATCCGGTGCCGCTGTCGCGCTGCTTGCCGACCATGCGGTTGTTGTCGGACACCGCCGTGGTGCCGTTCAGCGAGGCGGTCGAGCCGCCGCCGAACTGCAGGCGCGAATCCAGGTCGCCGCCCAGCCGGCCGGCGTTCAGGCGCACATGCGTGGCATTGAGCGCGACCTTGCCGTCGCCGAGCGGGAAGCGCACATCGACCGGCGTCTCGACCGCCGACAGCTTGCTCATGCCGGAGGCGCCGTTGTTCGAGCGCACGAAGGCGCCGGCGCGGATCTCGGGCGAGCGCTGCGCGCGCACGCTTTGCAGCTCTTCGCGCACGTCGGGCTGGGGGCGCGCCGTGGCGCCGGTGCGCATCGGTTCGTTCTGCTCGAGCATGGCCTGCGGCACCTGCATGCCGGGGCCGGTGCCGTAGCGGTTGGTGGCCTGGCTGACGTAGACGGCGCCGCTCTGCGCGGGCGGCGTCGCGGCGCGCGGCAACGGCCGGGGCATCTGGCCATCGCGGGCGCTGGCCGGCGG
>JAEZBO010000185.1 GCA_023427085.1 Pseudomonadota bacterium | reverse complement strand
GCGCCGGCGCTGCCCGCCCGCGAGCGGCCGCAGGCCGGCCAGCTGGTGCTGCAGGTCGACGGCGTGCGCAAGGAATTCGGCGGCCTGGTGGCGGTCAACGACATCAGCTTCCAGGTCAAGGCCGGCGAGATCATGGGCCTGATCGGCCCGAACGGCGCCGGCAAGAGCACCACCTTCAACCTGATCACCGGTGTGTTGCCGGCCACGCGCGGCACCGTGCGTTTCATGGGCGAGACCATCTCGGCGCTGCCGGCCCGCGAGATCGCGCGGCGCGGCGTGGGCCGCACCTTCCAGCACGTGCAGTTGCTGCCGGGCATGTCGGTGCTCGAGAACGTCGCGCTGGGCGCGCACCTGCGGGCCTCGGCCGGCGTGGTGCGCGGCGCGCTGCATGCCGAGCGGGCCGACGAGGCCAGGCTGCTGCACGAGGCCGCGCGCCAGTTGCAGCGGGTCGGACTGGGCGACTACCTGTACGAACAGGCTGGCAACCTGGCGCTGGGCCAGCAGCGCATCCTCGAGATCGCGCGGGCGCTGGCCAGCGATCCGCTGCTGCTGTTGCTGGACGAGCCGGCCGCGGGCCTGCGCTACAAGGAAAAGCAGGAGCTTGCCAAGGTGCTAGAGCAATTGCGCGCCGAAGGCATGAGCATCCTGCTGGTCGAGCACGACATGGATTTTGTGATGCGCCTGACCAATCATCTGGTCGTGATGGACTTCGGCACCAAGCTGGCCGAAGGCCCGCCTGCCGAGGTGCAGGCCAATCCCGCGGTGCTGGAAGCCTATCTGGGCGGCATCGACGACGATCTGAACGTCAACGACGTGCCGGCCCCGGTGCCGGCCGCGCAGGAGCGCCAGGCATGAACGGCAATGCGACCAACAAGGACGACATCGTGCTGTCCACCGACCAGCTGTCGGCGCGCTACGGCAAGGTGCATGCGGTGATGGGCGCCTCGCTGCGCGTGCCGCGCGGCAGCATCGTCACGGTGATCGGCGCCAACGGCGCCGGCAAGTCGACGCTGCTCAACGCCATCATGGGTTCGCTGCCCAGCAGCGGCGCGGCGGCCGGCAAGGTCGTCTATGGCCAGCACGACGTCGGCGGCTGGCAGGTCGAACGGCGCGTGGCGGCCGGCATGTCGCTGGTGCCCGAGCGGCGCGAACTGTTCGGCAGCATGAGCGTGCAGGACAACCTGCTGCTGGGCGGCTTTCGCCGCTACCGGGCGCGCGAGCGTGGCTGGCAGGACACGCTCGAAGAGGTGTTCGACCTGTTTCCGCGCCTGCGCGAACGGGCGCGCCAGCAGGCCGGCACGCTGTCGGGTGGCGAGCGGCAGATGCTGGCGGTCGGCCGCGCGCTGATGGCCAAGCCCGACGTGCTGATGCTCGACGAACCCAGCCTGGGCCTGGCGCCACGCATCGTGCGCGAGATCTTCCACATCATCGCGCGGCTGCGCGCGACCGGTGTGTCGATCCTGCTGGTCGAGCAGAACGCCCGCGCTGCGCTGCAGGTGGCCGACTACGGCTACGTGCTCGAGACCGGCGAGGTCGTGCTCGAAGGCCCGGCCGCCGAGCTGGCGGTCAATCCACGCGTGATCGAGAGCTATCTGGGCCTGGGCAAGGGCGCCGAGGCGGCGCCGCACTGAACTCGCACCGGCCGGCCCGCCGCCGCCAGCGGCGCGGCGCGCGCCCGGCGGTCGGCGACGACGCGCAGTGCGGCGGACGCAAGCCGGTCCGTCCTGCCTCGCGCGTAACCGGGCCTTGTGTCCGGCCGATGACGTTGCGGCGATGCCGGCAACGGCCCGGATGTCACCGTCATGTCATCGCCTTGAACCTATAGTCGCGGCGCTTCGCCGACGGATTCGGACCGTCGGCGGATTGTCCAACCAGCATGGCCGACCGCCGTCGCGGCGTCGTGGCCGGCCGTGCCGCCACTACAGAGTTCATCGATGCATCCCAGATTTACCCTGCGCCTGCCCGCCTGGCTGCTGGCCCTCAGCTGCGCCACCCTGCTGGCTGCCTGCAGCGACAGCAACAACGACACCCCCGCCACGCCGCCCGCCGACGAACAGCCGGCGCCGCCCGAGACCACGCCGCCCATCGAGCCGCCGGTTCAGACCGGCGCCTGGACCACCGGCGACCTGCATGCCCACACGCTGCAATCGGCCGACGCCCATGGCCTGATCAGCCTGGAGTCGCTGCTGGACTCGGGCCTGAACCGCTACGGCCTGGACTGGATCGCGATCTCGAACCACCTGCGCATGACCGCGGTCGACCATACCGGCAGCAACATCGCCGGCGGCCCGCTGAACTTTTCGCAGACCATGGCGCTGCACGAAGTGCCGTTCATCCAGTCGGCGCAGGCCAGCGGCCAGTACAGCGGCAAGACCATCTTTTCGTCGGTCGAGTGGGACATGCCCGCGCACGAGCACGTCAATCTGGGCCTGGGCCTGAACGATCCGCTGTCGGAGAAGTCGCTGCTGGCGCACCAGGAATTCAACTATCTGTTCACGCAGGACCGCTACAGCGACGTCAGCAAGTTCGATCCGGCGCTGGTCGCGCGGCTCGGACCGACGCGCTACAACCGCACGCATGAAGACGCGATGCGCGCGCTGGCCTGGGTGCGCGACAACCATCCCGACAGCTACATGCTGCTGAACCACCCGTCGCGCTACGACGCCAACTACCAGATCGCCGACATCCGCGAGATGAACGACCTGGCGCCGACGATCATGTTCGCGATCGAAGGCATGGTCGGCAACCAGATGGAGCCGGACCGCGGCGGCTACTCGCAGACCCATCGCACCTACGGCGGCACCGACTACCTGGTCGCCAAGCTGGGCGGGGCCTGGGACGCCCTGCTGGGCGAAGGCCGGCAGATGTGGATCGTCGCGAACTCGGACTACCACTTCACGCTGTCGCCGGTCAGCGGCTCGCTCTACAGCAGCGGCTACGCGCCGGGCGAATACGCCAAGACCTACCTGTGGAAGGACGGCGAGACCACCGCCGACCTGCTGGCGGCGCTGCGCAGCGGCCGCATGTTCGGTGTGTTCGGCGACCTGATCGACGCGCTGGACTTCAGCGCCGGCCAGGGCGATGACACCGCCCACATGGGCCAGTCGCTGCAGGTCGAGCGGGGCACGCCGGTCGACGTGACGATCCGTTTCCGGGTGCCCGAGACCAACAACTACGAGTATCCGATCGGCAGCGGCAGCACCCGCAGCATGAGCACCAGCGTCGATCACGTCGACCTGATCGTCGGCGAGGTCACCGGCCGCGCCGAGCCCGGCACGCCGGCCTATGACAACGCCACCAACGCCAGCACGCGCGTGCTCAAGCGTTTCACGCGGGCCGACTGGACGCGGGACGAGGACGGCTACTACGTCATCCGCCACACCACCACGGCGAACGGCAATATGTACCTGCGGCTGCGCGGCACCAACCTGGGCGTGAACGTGGCGGGCGAGACCCGCGACGGCGAGCCGCTGTCGGACCCGCGCATCGCGCTGCCCGACAACGCGCATCACCAGGCGCGTTTCGACGCGATCAACCTGCGCAACTACAGCGACCTGTGGTTCTACTCGAACCCGGTGTTCGTCAGCGTCGAGTGATCGGCACGCCGCGCCGCGCGCCCCGGCAGCGGGGGGCGTGGCGGGCGTGGCCGCGGTTATTGCCAAAGGTAAAACCGCGTAAATGAGTGTGCTTGTCATCAAGGCGCACCAACGGATTGCCTAGGGTGGCGCTCGAGCCCGTGCGCACCCCGCACGGCCGCCGACCTTGCTGGAACCCTCGACGCCATGTTCGCCAACTGCCAGCTGATGGGCCTGGACCTGGCCTTTCCTGACATCTGCAAGACCCCGCCGGTGCTGCTGCCGATCCCGTATCCGAACCTGGCGCTCGGACCGATGGGCATCCCCAACGCCTGGAACATCCTGTTGATGGGGATGCCGGCGCACAACCTGCTGACCACCATCCCGCTGACCAACGGCGATAACCCGGGCCTGGCGCTGGGACTGATCTCGCCGTCGGTGATGGGGCCGTCGCGCCATGTCACCTGCGTGCCCAACGTGCTGTTCAAGTGCATCCCGGCCACGCGGCTGACCAGCCTGACGGTGCAGAATCGTTTCAATGCCGTCGGCATGCGCATCGTGCCGAGCCAGATCAAGGTGGTGCTGCTGGGGGCCGGCGGCGGCAAGGGCGGCGGGCCCGGCAAGGGCAATGGGCCGGGCGGTTCGGCCGCCAAGGGCGGCAAGGGCTCGGGCACCAAGGCGGCCAAGCGCGCGCAGCTCAAGCGCAACCACGCGCGCGGCAAGCAGCGCGAGAAGGAAGTCGAGGCGCAGCTGCGGCGCGACGGCCACGACGTGCAAGGCACCCAGGTGTCCGCCAAGACGCCATTGTCGCGGCGGGTCATCGACATCCTGATCAAGGACGGCAGGACGGGCCAGTTGCGGGCGATCGAGGTCAAGGCCGGTGGCGCGACCCGCTCGGCCACGCAGCTGGCCAAGGACAATGCGATGGCCAGCCAGGGCGCGACGCTGGTCGGCAAGAACGCACCGTCGGGCCTTTCCGGCATACTTAAAATCCCGACCCAAGTGGTCCACTGAAGCGGCGCAAGACCATGGCAAAACCCCAGAGCACCAAATACGACGACGTCGACTGGCACGTCGGCGGCGACTTTCCGGACGACCTCGACGCGCAGGCTGCCCGCACCCATATCGGCCTGTTCCTGGCCTGGGCGATCGAGCGCGGCCTCGAGAGCGAACTGCTGCGCGACGGCAGCGCCGGGCCGCTGGCCGAGCTGCGCGCCGGCCGCATCAAGGGTTCGCAGGTGCTCGAGCAGTGCTGCGACGACAAGCTCACCAACGACGACCTGTCCGAGCTTGGCAATGCGTTTGCGGCCGACTACTACGAGAAGGACTATCTGGACGACTACGTCGACCTGTCCGACGACGACCTGCCGACGATCTATCACGAGCCCGACAACGCCGAAAAATACGAACAGGTGCGCGACATGCTGGACGCGCGCCTGAGCGCCTGGAAACGCCGCAAGGGCCTGGCGTCCTGACCGCGCGGGCTCGGGGCCGGGCCGCCTGACCGCACGCCGGTGCGGCGCCATCGCCGGCCGCCCGGCGCCTGCCTGGCCTGCTTTGGTTGCGAAACGTAAAACGGGTAAATGAATATTCTTGTCATCAAGCGGCGCTAGTCGGTTTCCTACAGTGGCGCTCAGGTCAGGCCGCGCCGCCGCGCGGGCCTGACCGGGATCGCCGCGGCGCTGGGTTCGCGGCCACCAACGCTAGGACCTGACGCCATGGGAGCTCCTTTCAGCGCGCTGGCCGCGCTGCCCGCCGACACCGCGCCGGCCGCCAGCCAGCTGGTGCAAGGCATCGTGATCGACACCGACGCCGCCGGCCTGCTCGCGGTGCAAGGCAGCGGCCGGCTCTGGCGGGCGCAGCGCGCGGCCAGTTGCCTGCTGGTGCCCGAGACCGGTGATCGGGTGCTGCTGGCGGACGTCGCGCCGGGCCAGCCCGGCTACGTTCTTGCGGTGCTGCTGCGGGCCTCGGCGGCCGGTGCCTCGCTGGCCTTGCCGGGCGACTCGCGTATCGTGGCGCCCGGCAGCCTGTCGATCGAAGCCGAACACGACGCCGCCCTGCATGGCGGCCGCTCCCTGTCGCTGCGCGGCCCGGCGCTGGCCGTCACGGCGCGGCAGGCCGAGCTGCAACTGCACGAACTCGATTACCTGGGTCAGTCGGCGCGCATCGGCGTGGGTTCGCTGCGGCTGATCGGCCGCCTGTGCGAAACCGTGATGGATCGTGTCACGCAGGTCGCGCGCCATGTGTTTCGCCGCACCGAGGAAGACGAACAGGTGCGCGCCGGCCGCCTCGACCTGCAGGCCGAGCGCAGCGTGCGCGTGCATGCGGGCCAGACGATCGTGAGCGGCAAGGCGCTGGTCAAGATCGACGCCGATCAGATCCACATGGGCTGACCGGCCAGGAGCATGACAGCATGAACCGTACCGTCACCGTCCAGACCGCGCTGCCGCCCGGCGTGCTCGAGTTCCGCGCCATGAGCGGCACCGAAGCCCTGTCCAGCCTGTTCGAGTTCGACGTCGAGATGCAGGCCGAATCGTATGCGCTGGACCTGCGCCAGATGCTGGGCCAGCCGCTGACGCTGGAGATTGCGCTGCCGATGCTGGGCACGCGCCATCTCAATGGCCAGGTGACCCGCTGCACGCTGGTGGGCCGCGCCGGCCCGACCGCGCGGCATTACATCTATCGCGCCACGGTGCGGCCATGGCTTTGGTACCTGACCCAGACCACCGACAGCAAGATCTTCCAGAACAAGTCGGTGCCCGAGGTGCTGCGCGAGGTGCTGGGCGAATATGGCTTCCCGTTCGAAGACCAGCTGACCGGCAGCTACCGCAAATGGGAATATTGCGTGCAGTACCAGGAGAGCGACTTCGACTTCGTCAGCCGGCTGATGGAACACGAGGGCATCTATTACTGGTTCCGCCACGAAGAGGGCAAGCACACGCTGATGCTCAGCGACAGCATGGCCCGCCACGAGCCGCTGCCCGCCGCGCCGCTGCTGACCTATTACGGCCCCGATCGGGTCGCCTTGCCCGGACAGGAGTACGTGTCGGCCTGGGAGCCGGCCGAACAGATCACACCGGGACGCTTCGCCACGCTGGACTACGACTTCAAGAAGCCGGCCGCCAGCCTGGATGCCTTGCGCAGCAATCCCGGCGGCCATCAGCACGGCGACCTCGAGGTCTACGAATGGATGGGCGGCTATACCGAGCCCGAGCAGGGCGAACAGTACTCGCGCATCCGGCTCGAGGCGCTGCAGGTGCGCCAGTCCACGGTCGACGGCATGAGCAACGTCAAGGCGCTGGCGCCGGGTTACCTGTTCACCTTGCGCAATCATCCCCGCCACGCCGAGAACCGCGAGTACCTGCTGCACAAGGTCAGCTACCACCTCAAGGAGAACGGCTACGCCAGCGACGACGGCCTCGAGAGCCTGTTCGAGCTGGGCTTCTCGGTCGTGCCGTCCAGTACCAGCTTTCGCGCGCCGCGGCTCACCGCGATCCCGCGCACGCATGGCCCGCAGACCGCCACGGTGGTCGGCAAGCAGGGCGAGCAGCTGTGGACCGACAACTACGGCCGTGTGAAGGTGCAGTTCCATTGGGACCGCTACGGCCAGAAGAACGAAAGCAGTTCGTGCTGGGTGCGGGTCTCGAGCCCGTGGGCCGGCGGCGGCTTCGGCGGCATCCAGATGCCGCGCGTGGGCGACGAGGTGATCGTCGATTTCATCGGCGGCCAGCCTGACCGGCCCATCATCATCGGCCGGGTCTACAACGCCAGCAACATGCCGCCGTGGGAACTGCCGGGCAACGCGACCCAGAGCGGCTTCCTGAGCCGCAGCAAGGACGGCACGCCGGGCACCGCCAATGCGCTGATGTTCGAGGACAAGGCCGGGCAGGAGGTGATCCTGCTGCACGCCGAGCGCAATCTCGACACCGAGGTCGAGGCCAACGAAACCCACACCGTCGATTGCAATCGCACCACGCTGATCGGTGGCAACGACAGCCTGACGGTGATCGGCGAGCGCAGTTCGACCGTGCACCAGCTCGAGAGCGAAGTGTTCCTGGCCGGCGCCAACCGCAATGTGACCGGCGCGGTCAACGAGACGGTCGAGGGCGACGAGACCCGCAGCGTCACCGGCAACGTGGTCGAGACCATCACCGGCGACGTGCAGGAAACCATCACCGGCAACCTGACGCAGAGCACCACCGGCGACGTGACGCGCACCATCACCGGCGACGTGGTCGACGAGACCACCGGCAACGTCGACGAGACCATCACCGGCGACCTGACGCAGACCACCACCGGCGCGGTGCAACGCACCATCGACGGCGACGTCACCGACAGCATCACCGGCGCGGTGTCCCATTCGGTCACCGGCGACACCACCAGCACGCTGGACGGCACCTTGACCAAGACCGTCACCGGCCCGGTCGAGCTGTTCGCCGATGCCGGCGTCACCGTGACGACGCCGTCGTGGACGGTCGTCAACACCGGCCCGACTTCGTTCTGGCAGGCCAGCTTCATGAAGGGCACGCCGGCGCGGCTGTCGGTGGTCGGCGTGTCGGCCGATGCCTGGGGCGTGCGCGCGCAGGTCTACGGCGTGAACTTCCAGGCGGCCGTGGTCAAGCTCGACTTCTCGGCCATCAAGGACAAGAAGTCGGCGGTCGAGACCTCGCAGGCGGTGGCTCGCTTCACGGTGTCGGCGGCGGCGCACGTGCGGGCCGGCGGCGCTTACGTGGTCGGCAAGGTCGTCAGCATCTTTACCTGAAGAGACATGCCATGCAGAGCGAAACCCGATCCCCGCCCGAACGCCAGCCGGCCCGCCTGTCGGCGCGCGCACTGGCCCGCGCGGGCAGGCAGACCGCGATGATCATCGTGGTCGCGGTGGTGCTGGCCTGCGGCACGGCCAGCTACTTCCTGCTGCGCGATGGCGCGCCGTGGTGGGCGGCGCTGATCATCTGGGCCATGGGCCTGTTGTTCGGCCTGCTGGCCGCGCAGACCTTCCTGCCCGGCGCCGACGAGAAGACCGCGGCCGAGCTGGCCGACAGCGGCCGGGCGGTCTCCCAGGCCGCCCGGGTGGTGGCGCTGCAGCGGCGCGGTTCGGTCGAGACCCACGCGATGCGCCAGACCCGCGTGCAGCTCACCGTCAGCCTGCCAGGCGAGGGGGGGCAGGAACGCGCGGTCACGCTCCCCAGCCTGAACATCGAAGACGCGCTGCTGCCCGGTTTCGCCACCGGCCAGATCGTGCACGTGCTGGTCGACCCGGCCGACCCCGAACGGGTGGCGATCGACCGCGAACGCTCGCCGGTCGTCGTGCGCTAGCCGGAGCTGGTGATGAGAACTCTCAAGCCCTTGCGGCTGGGGCTGCTGGCCCGCCCGTACCTGTATCGCGGCCAGCACCAGCTGGGCGTGGCCGTGATGGCCTACGCGACGATGCAGGCGGCGCCGCGGCTGCTGCCCGAGGCGCAGCTGTGGCAGGCCCTGGGCGAGTACCTGGACGAGGACGAAGCCTTCGAGCTGGGCGTGCCCAAACCCTGCGCCGAATTCCTGGTGTCGGGCAAGGCTTATGCCCACGGCGACGGCGAACGCGGCCGTTGCGCGGTCGAGGTGGCGGTGGCCGGCCAGCACAAGCACCTGCTGGTCAGCGGCGCACGAGCCTGGGTCCAGGGGCGGCTGACCGAACCGACGCCGGTCGACGGCGTGCCGGTGGATTGGCGGCATGCCTACGGCGGGCCGGGTTGCGACGACAATCCGGTCGGCCTGGGCGCCGCGCCCGGTGACGATGGCCTGGTGCATGCGCCGCAGGTCGAAGCCTTCGATGACCGCATGATGCACGAGCACGACCGCTGCGCCCCGGCCGGCCTGGGCCCGGTGTCGCCAGTGCGGCCGCGCCGCTTCAAGCTATCGGGCGATTACGACCCGGCCTGGCTGGAGCACGGCTTTCCGGGCTTTCCCGACACGCTGGACCCGCATTTCTTCAATGCCGCGCCGCCCGATCAGTGGCTGTCCGGCATGCCCGCGCTGCCGCCCGGCGCACCTTACCGGCTGGGCAATCTGCATCCGCGCCTGGCGCTGATCGAAGGCCATCTGCCGCGCTGGCGCGCCCGCTGTTTCGTGCAGCGCCATGACGGCGACGATCTGCTGGAGATCGCCTTGCGCCACACCACCGTGTGGTTCTTCCCGGACCAGGAGCGCATGCTGCTGGTGTATCACGGCGCGCTGACTATCGACACCGACGACGCCACCGATCTGGCCTATGTGATGCCGGCGCTCGAGCGCGATGAGGCGCCGCGCGAGCTGGCGCATTACCGCGGCGTCGCGCTGCGGCGGCTGCCGCGCGAGCAGGGCGCGGTCCATGCGCTGCGCGATGCCGACCTGGTGCCGCGCGAACTGACGACCGAGCTGTTCGATCCGCAGGACAGTCCGCTGGCGAGCCCGCTGGCGCTGAACATGCAGCGGCGCGCCAGCGAACTCAAGCGCGACATGCTCGAGCGGGCCCGCGCGGTGGGTCAGGATCCCGACGCCTACCCGCTCGATGGTGGCGGCGGCGCCGGCGCCGCGCTCGCGTCGCTGGAGGACCTGCCCGATTATCTGCGCCAGCTGCGCCGCCGCAGCCGCGAGATCAAGGCCGCCGCGCTGCGGCAGCGGCGCGAGGCGCAGGCGCGGCTCGAAGATCAGCTGCGCGACGTGCCAGCCGACTCGCCGCTGAGCGCCGCCAGCCTGATGCAGGCGGCCGCCACGCCGCCGCCGGGCGGCCCGCCCGTCTTTGGCGGTGATGGCGCGCAGGCGATGGAGGCGATGGAGGCGATGGCGCGCCAGGCCTACCAGCGCGACCCCAAAGGCATGTCGCCCGAGCAGGTGCAGGACATGATGCAGGACGGCCAGGCCCGTCTGCTCGAGGCTTACCGGCAGTCGGCGCATCACCAGAACGCACCGGCGCCGACGCCCGCGGCGCGGATCGGCCGGCTGCGCCGCCGCGTCACCGCGCTGATGCAAGGCAGCCGCGATCTGTCCGGCCTGGACCTGACCGGCGTCGACCTGTCGGGCCTGGACCTGAGCGGCGCGCGCTGCGTCGGCACGCTGATGGAAGCGGCCGACCTGAGCGGCGTGTCGCTGGCCGGTGCCGACCTGCGCGGCGCCGTGCTGACACGCGCGGTGTTTTTCGATACGCGCTGCGCCGGGGCGGATTTCTCCGGCGCCAACCTGGGCCGGGCCGAGGCTTTCGGCAGCGACTTCTCGCAGGTCCGCTGCGACGAGACGGTGCTCGACGAGGCGGTCTTCACGCAGTGCGGCTTCGAGCGCGCGGTGGTGCGCCAGCTGACCGGCGCGGGCTTGCGGTTGTTCGATTGCCGCTTCGACGAGTCGTCATGGGACGCCGTGACCTTGTGGCAGGGCACGCTGCTGATGGATTGTTCGTTCGCGCGCGCCACGCTCGCGCGGGTGGTCTGGCTCGACGCCAGCCTGCAGTCGATCGACTATGGCGGCGCCCGGCTGAGCGCATGCGCCTGGGTGCAATGCCGCTTCGACACGCCGCCGGTGTTCACGCGCGCCGAGCTGCGCACCTGCGCCGCGGTGCAGGCCGACTGGGACGGTGCGCGCTTTGATCACGCACTGCTGCACGAATGCAATCTGCGCGGCTTGTCGCTGCGTGGCGCCGATTTCAGCGGCGCGCGGTTGCACAACAGCGACCTGTCCGAAGCGGACCTGACGCAGGCGCTGCTGGCCGGCGCCGATGCGCGCGGCAGCCTGCTGATGCAGGCCGACCTGCGCGGCGCCGACCTGCGCCGCGCCGATTTCATCGACGCGCTGATGAGCAAGAGCGATTTCCGCCACGCCGACCTGCGCGGCGCCAACCTGTTTCGCGCCGACATCTCGCAGGGGCAACTGGACGACAGCACCCGCAGCGAGGGCGCCTACGTCAAGCAGGCCAAGACCTTGCCGGCCGCGCCCGGGGCACCGGCATGACGCCCGACACCCTGCGCCAGCGCATCCAGGGTGGCGAGCCGCTGATCGGCCTGGATCTGCGCATGCTGACGCTGCCAGCCGGCGACTATGCCGGCGCGATCTTCCAGCGCTGCGACCTGCGCGGCCTGCGGCTGGCCGGCGTGGACCTGCGCGACAGCCAGTTCATCGAATGCCAGCTGCAAGGCTCGCTGTGGGACCAGGCGCGGATCGACGCCTGCCTGTTCGACCGCTGCGACCTGAGCCAGGCCAGGCTGCGGATCGCCCGCATCGAAAGAATGAACTGGCATGCCAGCACCGGCCGTGACCTGGATCTGGCTGGCGCCAAACTGCTGGAATGCCATTTCGTGCGTTGTGACCTCGGCGGCCTGCGGCTGGCCGGTGCGGCGCTGGAGCAGGGTTCGTTCACCGAGTGCGCGGTCGCCGGCATCGACCTGTCGGCCAGCCGCCAGCGCGGCACGCTGTACCTGCGCGCCGATCTGCGGCAGGCCGCGCTGGATGGCATCGATTGGGACGGCGTGGTGGCGGTCGACAGCGACCTGAGCGGCCAGCGGCTGGCCGGCGTGCGGCTCGAGCGCTGCCAGTTCAACGACTGCGGGCTGGAGGGCATCGACCTGAGCGAGGCGCGCCTCACGCAATCCGGCTTCAAGGGTGCGCGCCTGCGCGGCGCGCGGCTGGACGGTGCCTCGGCGGCGCGCGCGCTGTTCGTGTCGGCCGACCTCGGCGGGGCGTCTGGTGTCGGCCTGCGGGCGCCGCAGAGCCTGTGGATCGACGCCTGCCTGGACGACGCGAATTTCGAGGGCGCCGAACTGTTCCAGGCCATCCTGCAGCGGGCCCGCTGCGCCCGGGTCCGCTTTGGCGGCGCCGGTCTGCAGTATGCCGATTTCTCTTACGCCGACCTGAGCGGCGCCGATCTGCGCGGCGCGCGCTTCGAACGTACCGCCATGCATCGGGCCTTGCTGGACGCGGTGCGCTGGAGCGACCGCGCCGGCGTGCTCGAGCGCGACACTGCGCTGTTCGAGGCCGAGCTGTGGTCGGCGGCGCGCGGCGCGGGTGCCGACGCACGCGCCTGAGGCTGCCCGGCGCTGTACCGCCCCTCTCTGTTAT
>JAEZBO010000142.1 GCA_023427085.1 Pseudomonadota bacterium | reverse complement strand
TACTACGGCCTCTACCAGTTCGACCTCGGCACCTGGCGCAGCGTCGGTGGCTCCGGCATGCCGCACCACGCCTCGCCGGGCGAGCAGACCCACCGGGCGCAGATCCTGTACTCGCAGCGCGGCCGCTCGCCGTGGCCGAACTGCGGCAAGTACCTCTGAGCTGAGGAGGTGCGGGAATCACCGGTGGACCGGTGATTACCGCACTTCTCGGCCTTTGCAACGCCTGAGAAGTGCCAGGAGAGGCTGAGCCGTGGTGGCTACGACGCGACGTCCGCGCCGGTGGTGAGCCAGTCCGTCAGCTCGGTCATGTACGCCGTGAGCGACGGGTAGTCCATCGACTTGAACTTCCACGGGTGCACCTGACCGGCCTCGACGGCGGCCAGCGAGCCGAAGACCGGCTGGTCCTCGAGCTGCTCGGTCGAGTACGAGCCCCGCTGGGAGTTCAAGACGATGTCGGGGTCGTGCCGGTCGGCGTTCTCCCAGCTGAGGATCTCCCAGTAGTAGTAGTCCTTCGCGCCGGTCTCCTCGAACTGCACGCCGAGGTCGGCGAAGTACGCCATCGCGGGGTCGTCGGCGGGGATCAGCGCGTAGAGGCCGGAGTCCTCCGCGTACATCGGCAGCACGGTGCGGCCGAGACCGGCGGCCTCGGTGAGCGCCGCCGACGCGTCCTCGAACTCCCCCTTGTCCTCGGCGACGTCGGAGCCCGCGCCGGTGTCGACGCCGAGCGACGAGACGAGGTCCTCGTTGGTCGCGATCACGTCGAGCGCGGTGCCGGACTGCTCGACCGCGACGACCGGCGCGATCGCGCGCACCTTCTCCAGCTGCGCCTCGTCCTTGAAGCCGTACATCGACTCAGGGGTGTCGCCGGCGTACGACGTCGTGACGATGAGGTCCGGCTCCGCGGCGGCGAGCTCCTCGAGGTTGATCTCGCCGTACGCCGTACCGATCACGTCGGTGTCCTCGAGGTCGAGGTCCTCGAACGTCGGGTCGTCGGCCGGGTCCATGTAGTGGAACAGCGCGACCGGCGTGACGCCGAAGTTCCAGAGCGCCGCGCCGGCGTCGCCGTACGCCGCGATCCGCGTCGGCGTCTCGTCGAGCTCGATGGTCTGGCCGAGGTCGTCGGTCCAGCTCCAGGGGCCGCTCGCGGCCTCGGGCTCGGCGGTCGGCTGGTCGTCGCTGCCGCATCCGGCGAGGGCGAGCACGAGTGCTCCGGCGATCAGGGCGTTACGCATCAGCAAGCTCCAGGGTGGTGGGGACGGGGGTGGGTGAGATCGGCACGACGATCGGCAGCCCGGTGCGCGGGCAGGCGAGCACGTCGGCGGCCAGGCCGAACGTCGCGGCGAGCAGGTCGGGGGTGAAGACGTCGGTCGGCGCGCCCTCGGTGACGATCGCGCCGTCCTTCATCACGACGATCACGTCGCTGTAGCGCGCGGCGAGGTGGAGGTCGTGCAGCACCATCACGACCGTCCGCCCGCGCTCGCGGTTGAGCCGCGAGACCAGGTCGAGGACCTCCACCTGGTGCGCGAGGTCGAGGTACGTCGTGGGCTCGTCGAGCAGCAGCAGGTCGGTGTCCTGCGCGAGCGTCATCGCGATCCAGGCGCGCTGTCGCTGCCCGCCGGACAGCTGGTCGAGCGCGCGGTCGCGCAGGTCGGCGGTGTCGGTCAGCTCCAGCGCGGTCTCGACGATCGCCTCGTCCTCGGGCGACCACTGGCTGAACCAGCGCTGGTGCGGGTGGCGACCGCGGCCCACGAGGTCGCGGACCAGCAGCCCCTCCGGCGCGATCGGGCTCTGGGGCAGCAGCGCCATCCGGCGGGCGACGTCCTTGGTGGACAGGTCATGCACCGGCTCGCCGTCGAGGAGCACCCGGCCGCCGGCCGGCTTGCGCAGCCGCGCCAGCATCTCGGCCGCCGGCCCGAACAGCTGGCGCTGGCCGTCGCCCAGCACCAGCAACTGCGTGACCGCCGCCAGCACCTTGGGACGGTGCGTCACCAGCACCACCGTGACCCGCTGCGAGCGCAGGCGCTGCAAGGCATCGAGCAGGGCCTGCTCGCCGGCATCGTCGAGGCTGGCATTCGGTTCGTCGAGCACCACCAGCCGGGGCGGGCCGAACAAGGCGCGCGCCAGCGCGACACGCTGGCGCTGCCCGCCCGACAGCCCCACGCCGCCCGGCCCGAGCAGCGTGTCGTAGCCTTGCGGCAGGGCCAGGATCAATTCGTGCGCACCGGCCAGTTGCGCGGCGGCCACCACCCGCTCGGCGTGCGCCGCCGCCTGGCCCGGCGCGATCGGCAGGAACCGCGCGATGTTCTCGGCCAGCGTGCCGGCGAACAATTCGACGTCCTGCGGCAGGTAACCGGTCCACGGCCCCAGGCGCTCGCGATCCCAGTGCTGGATGTCGGCGCCGTCGACCCGCACCGCACCGAGCTTGGCCGGCCACACGCCGGCAATCACCCGCGCCAGCGTCGATTTGCCCGACCCCGACGGTCCCATCACGCCCAGGATCTCGCCAGCCTCGAGCGACAGGCTGAGGTTGACCAGCGACGGCCGCTGCGCGCCGGGCGGCACCACCGTCACGCCGTCCAGCCGCAACGCGCCTTCCGGCGCCGGCAGCGGCAGGCCGGCCGCGCGCCGTGGGTGCGCCTGCAGCAGCGCCAGCAGCCGGCGGTAGGCCAGCCGCGTGCCCGACCATTGGCGCCACGCGGCGATGACCTGATCGATCGGGCTGAGCACCCGTCCCATCAGGATCGAGCCGGCGATCATCATGCCGGCGCTGATACGGTTATCCAGCGCCAGCCAGGCGCCGACCGCCAGCACGGCCGATTGCAGCGCAATGCGCAGGCTTTTGGAGGCGGCCGAATAACCGGCGGCGCGGCGGCTCGCCACGCCTTGCTGCATGACATAGCCTTGTTGCAGGCCCTGCCATTGCGCCTGCAGCGCCGGCAGCATGCCCATGGCCTGGATGCTTTCGGCGTGGCGCAACTGACTGTCGGCCAGCAGGTTGGCGCGCACCGACAGCCCGCCGGCGATCGCGATCGGCTCACGCGAGGACCGCTCGTTGGCCCACGCCAGCGCGATCAGCAGCACCGCGCCGACCAGCGCCAGCACGCCCAGCCACGGATGGAACAGGAACATCACCAGCAGGAACAGCGGAAACCACGGCGCGTCGAAGAAGGCCAGCACCGCGCTGCCGGTCAGGAACTGACGCAGCGTGTTCAGGTCATTGAGCGCCTGCGTCGCGTTGGCCGGCGTGCCCGCCAGGCCGCGCTCGAACGCCGCGCCGTGCGCACGCCGGGCCAGCAGCGCGTCGAAGCGTTCGCCCGCCTGCACCAGCACCTGCGCGCGCGAGTAATCGAGCGCGCCCATCGCCGCCAGCAGGCCGGCGGCCATCAGGCACAACATCGCCAGCGTGGTCAGATTGCCCGAGGCCAGCACGCGGTCGTAGACCTGCAGCATGAACAGCGACGGCACCAGCATCAGCAGGTTGATCGCGGCGCTGAAGATACCGACGCTGACCCAGCTGCCGCGGTAGCCGCGCAGGGCGGCCCGTATCTCGTCGGGTGCGGGGGTGCCCGGCATCGGGGCTGCGGACGCAGGCATCCCCGCCCCGCTGGCGGCCGGCGACGAAGCGGACGCGGCGCTCGTTTGAGACATGATCGAAACCTCCGGAAAACGGCAAGGCCGGCCGACGCGCGTCGACACGCGCCGGCCGGCCGCACTGGCTACATCAAGCGGCCAGCGCCCACTCGGTTTCGGTCGTCAGTGCGCTGCCGATCAGGTCGGCGACGCTGGCGTCGATGTCCAGGCCGTTGGCATCGAGCGCGGCCAGCAGGCCACCCTGGCTGATCGTGCCGGCACTGTCGCTGGCGCCGCTGACCGAGCCGTTCATCAGCCCCCAGATGATGTCGTGCACGACGTTGACGCGGCCATCGGCGATGTCGCCGACCAGCGGCTGGTCGAAGGTGAACGTGAACAGCGGATCGATCACTTCGCCGGTTTCGGTGATGCCGGCGCCCAGCGTGATGCTGCTCAGCGTGCCGTGCAGCGTGTGCGAGGTCGGGCCGTCGCCAGGGCTGCCGTTGAGCGGCGGGAAGTAATAGCTCAGGTCACCGGTCGCCAAAAACGCGAAACCGTCGACCAGCGTGCTGGTGTAGCCGTAGCTCGAACCATTGAAGCCGTCGCCGCCGAAGAAACCGCCGTAGTTCGGTGCGTCGGTGTGTTCGCCATCGATGCCGGTCGCCTCGAAGGCGAGCAGCACGTCGCGCAATGAATCATCGGCCGAGGTCTGGTTCGGAAGCAGGCCCAAGTCGTAGTCGCTGATGTAGGCAGCCATGGAATTCTCCTGTCAGGCTGTGGATCGGAATGCCGGCAGACGCCGGCGGACAGGAGAACCTCTGCACTGCCGCGGCAAGCGCGGCGGCCGACCGCGTCCGCGCCAGTCCCGCCGCTGGGCGATCGGGGGATACGTCGAACGACGAGCGGAACGGGTCTGAACCAATCACTGCCATCTGCAAACCTCCAAACTTGAAACCTCATCAACGCCCATCCGGCGTCATCGCCCCTCGGACGAGTCGGCGCTCAAAAGCGCAACTCCATGCCAACCTGCATGGTGCGGCCCGGCGCATAGGTGCGCGCCAGCGCATCCGAATAACCATCGCGATACATGCGGTCGGTGATGTTCTCGACGGCCGCCATCAGCTTGACGTTCTTGGTGGCCTGGAAACTCGCGTACCAGTCCCAGGTGGTGTACGCGAACCAGGTCTGCGCGCCGCCGGTGTCGCGGTTGTACCAACCGCTGCCGCTGTAGCTGAAACGCACGCCGGTATCCAGGCGGCGCTCGAGCAGGCGCACGCCCATCAGCACCGCGGCCTTGTCGACCGGCTTGGCGATGGCGCTGTTCATCACGGTATTGACGCAGACCACCTGATCGTCGGCCCAGGCCTGCCACGAGGGGTAGCCTTGCGCGACCGCGTCCAGGTGCGCCTGCGGGTAATTGCCGTTGGCGTCGGGCTGGTCGTGCCGGCTGGTGCCGGCCCCGGCGAAATACATGTCCTGGCAGAACTCGTTCGGACCGCCGATGTAATGGGTGTACGACGCACCGGCATAGAACCAGCCGGCGTCGTACTGGCTTTCCAGCTCGAGGCCTCTGAAGCGCGTGGTGTTGCGGTTGTTGACGAAGACCGTCTTGCCCAGCCCGAACAGCGAATTGGTGCCCGTGCCAGGCGTGTTGTTGTTCATCGACGAGAACAGATAGTCCTGGGCGCGGGTGTCGAAATAGCTGAGCTTGGCGGTCAGCATGTCGCCGGACGTCAGCACGTCGTTGAAGATGGTATTGGCGCCGATCTCCCAACTGGTGGTGCGCTCCGGATCGGCGAAAGGGTTGGGATACATGAACGAACTGTTGTCGCCGGGATGGCCACCCACCATCAGCGACTCGGTGATCGCCGGCGGGCGCCACGACTTGCCCCAGTTGGCGAACAGCTCGAGCCACGACGTCGGCCGCACGGCCGCCGACAGCGAGGGCAGCAACCGCCCTTCGGATCGATCGACATCGTATTCATAGAGGCCGCTGTCCTGCGCCCATTGCGGGCTGTAGAGCCGGTTGCTGTCATAGTCCCGGCTGTCGCCGCTCGCGGCCTGCCACGCCCTGGCCCCCGCCTCGCCGCCTTCACGTCCCGCCCGGCAGGCATCGGCACTGCTCGGTTGGTTGCGGGAGCAGTGATAAGCCAGGAACCGGTCGTACCGGGTCTGATAGATGTGCTGCGTGCCCGGCACCTGCGTCGCGCCACGCAACCAGTACTTCTCGTAGCGCAGGCCGGCCGACAGCGTATAGCGCTCGTCTTCGTAGGTCAGGTTGGCGAACATGCTGCCCATGTTGCGGCGGCCGCGCGGATTCAGCGACTCGCCGAAACCATAGGGGTTGTAGCGTTCGATGTTGCGTCCGTTGTGATCCATCGTGACGCTGGAGTGCGCGCGATCGGTGAAATACTCGACACCGTAGTTGGCACTCAGCATCGCGGTCTCGCCCAGCGCGAAGCGCGAGGTATTGTCGAACTGCAGGCCATGGGTGCGCGTGCGGATACGGGTGTCGCTGCCCATGCCGTACTCGCACGAAGCCTGCGACGCGGTCGGTATCTGCTCCCTTTCGCATTCGCCACGCGCCCACACGCCATCGATGAAGTCGCGGATCACGGCCGGATCGCGCACGCTGCCGAAGATCACGCCCGGATAGCTGGCATTGGCGTAGTTGCGGTTCTCGGTATCGACCGTGTACAGCTTGAGCCGCATATCGACCAGGTCGTTGCCGGGCGGCGCGAAATTCCAGTCCAGCGTCGTGCCGGCCGAGGTCGCGCGCGAATGCCCGATCGAGCGCCAGACCGTGCCGCCCGCCTGCAGGCTGTTGTTGGCGTCGGTGGTGTTCTGGTAATCGACCCGCGTGCCGATGTGACTCAGTTGCAGGCTATGGCCGGGCGCGAGATTCCAGCGCGCCTTGAAGAGATCGGAGTTCTGCCGCTGGCTGGCGAACTTGACGTCGTTGAAGGCCGCCAGCGCGCCGTCCTGCCAGGCCACGTTGTGGCTGGCGCCGCGCTTGCCGATCTCGTAGTCGCCGAACGAGCGGCGCGAATAGGCCGCCAGCACTTCGATCTCGCCGACCCGGGCCGCCGCGGCCGCACTGCCCAGAAAATTCACGCCGTTGCCGGCATTGCCCAGGCCGGTCGTGCCGCGCAGCCGGAAACCCAGGTTCTTGCCGTCCATGATGATGTCGTCGTAGTCGAGCGTGCGGAAGTTGATGGTGCCGGCGATCGCGCCGGTGCCCTGGGCGGTGTTGCGCGGGCCTCGCTCGATCACCACGCCCGACAGCAACTCCGAGTCGACGTACATCTCGCCGTTGCGCTGCATGTGGCCGGTCTGCACGAAGTTCTGGCGCATGCCGTCGATCATCATGTTGACGCGGCCGAAGTCCTGCATGCCGCGGATGTTGACCGACAGGCCGGGATTGAGACGATTGACCGCGCTGGCCACCCCTGGCGTGGCCTCGATCATGTCGGCGGCGTGGCGCGGCGGCGTGCGGTCGATCTGCTCGCGCGTGATCACGCTGACCGCCCGCGGCGCTTCGTAGACCCATTTTTCTTGCGGCAGGCTGCCGGTGACGAGCATGCCGGGCAATGCCGGCACCGCCCGCGCCGCCGCGCCGGGCGGTCGCGGCAGCAACTGCACGCTGGGCCGCGCGCCGCCTTGCGTGGGCTGCTGGCGGTAGGCGATGCCGGTGCCGGCCAGCAGCACGTCCAGCCCCTGCACCACGGTGAACTGGCCGATCAGCGGGCCGGCCTGCAAGCCCGCCAGGTCGGCGCTGCCGGCGTACAGATCGATGCCGGCCTGGCGCGCCAGCGCCATCAAGGCCTGGCTCAGCGGCTGGGCCGGGATGTCGAAGCGGATCAGAGCGGCCGGGGCATTCTGCGTGCCGGCGGCGCCGGTCTGGGCCAGCACGGCGACTGGCGCCGCCAACGCAAACGCACCCGCCAGCAGCGCTTGCGGGAACTTCAAACGATGTAAGGATTGTCTTGCCATGATCCGCCTCGGACGATGATGCAAACGAGCATCATTCCCATTGACGGGCCAGCCGAGCGAAACAGTAAAAAAAGATGAGAATTATTTCTGATTGACGGCGATGCAGTCTCGTGCGATGCGCGCTGCCGCGTGGCTCAGTACAGCAGCGTCATGCCCGGCAACGACAACTGCCGCAGGCCGAATTGCGCACAGAGCGACCGCAAGGCCTGCTCGACGTTGTCGGTATGCACCAGCGCGGTCACCGGTGCCTGCGCATCGCGGGCCTGCCACAGCACCAGCCTGCCGGGCCGATAGGCATCCAGGCGCTCGAAGATCCGCGCCAGCGGCACCTGCTCGAACACCAACGCACCCTCAGTCCAGTCGGCCAGCGACCGGGCCTCGGCGGACAGGCGCTCCACGCCCTGCCCCGCGCCGTAGCGGGCCGACTGGCCATCGCGCAACGCCATGCTTTGCTGGCCGTGCGCGGGCGGATCGAGCAGGGCCACCTCGGTACTGTGCTCGAGCACGCCGACCCGCACCTGGTCGGCATCGTCGCGACGCACGACGAAGCGGGTGCCGAGCGCGGTGGTCTGGCCGCCATTGGCCGCGACCACGAAAGGCCGGGGCTCGCCGTCGCCGCGCGGCGCGGGCGTGAACAGCGCCTCGCCGCGCAGCAGGCGCACGCGCCGTTGCTGCGCGTCGTAATCGAGCGCCAGCGCGCTGTCGCTGCCCAGCAGCAC
>JAEZBO010000124.1 GCA_023427085.1 Pseudomonadota bacterium | reverse complement strand
CGTCGGCCTCGGGCGCCAGCGTGCGCCACGGATCCTGGCCGGGCCGCAGCGGCTCGCCGCCGTCCCATGGCGCCTGTGACGAACCCTTGCGGCCGGCGTGCGCCAGCTGCACGCCCAGCGCGGCGTGGCCGTACCGGCGGCACGCCGCCACCACGCGCTGCAGCGCCAGCTCGTTGTCGTCGTTGTACAGGCCCAGGCAGCCATGCGTGATGCGGCCGAGCCGCTCGACCGCGGTGGCCTCGAACACCAGCAGCGCCGCGCCCGAGCCGGCCAGCGTGCCCAAATGCATCATGTGCCAGTCGTTGGCGCAGCCGTCATTGGCCGAGTACTGGCACATCGGCGCGATGGCGATGCGGTTGGGCAGCGTATGGGGGCCGATGGCGATGGGCGAGAAGAGCTGGCTCATGGAAGGTCTTTACCTCAAAGGTCGGGAACGGGCGGACGAAAGGATGGTCGGCGACGATGGCAAGCGCGGCCACGAAGCGCGGCCTGCCCCGCTAGCGGCTGCAGAAGCGGTAGACCGCCAGCGTGCTGCGCCAGCTGGGCATCACCTTGATCTCGTGCCCCTCGTTGAAGGTGGCGCGCGACAGGATGCGCAGCCGCAGCTTGCCGGCCAGATCCTCGAAATCGCGCAGCGTGCACAGATGGATGTTGGGCGTGTCGTACCACGCATATGGCATCTGGCCGGTGACCGGCATGCGCCCGCGCAGCAGCGACCAGCCATGCGGCCAATAACCAAAGTTGGGAAACGACACCACGCCGTGGCGCGAGACCCGCGCCATCTCGCGCAGGATGTGTTCGGTGCGATGCATGGCCTGCAGCGTCTGCGACAGCACCACGGTGTCGAACTCACCGTCGTCGAACATCGCCAGGCCATCCTCGAGGTTCTGCTGGATCACCTCGACACCCCGCTGCACGCAACGGATCACGCAGTTGTCGGCGATCTCGACGCCGACGCCGCGTACCGAGCGCGCATCGCGCAGATACGCCAGCAGCGTGCCGTCGCCACAGCCCAGGTCGAGCACCTTGCTGCCGGGCTCGATCCAGTCGGCGATGCGCGCCAGGTCGGGCCGCAAGGCGGGCGGTGGCGCGGGACGGACGGCGGCGTTCATGCGGGACTGGCCTCGGGTTGCGCCGCGGCGGCGGCGGGCACGGCGCGCGCGGGCAGGCCCTGCGCCAGTGCGATGCGGTCGAAATAAGCCGACACCACCGCGTGGTAACGCGCGTCGGTCAGCAGGAAGGCGTCGTGGCCGTGCGGCGCGTCGATCTCGGCATAGGTCACCGGCCGGCCGTTCTTGAGCAGCGCCCGCACGATCTCGCGCGAGCGCTCGGGCGGAAAGCGCCAGTCGGTCGAGAACGACACCAGCAGGAAATCCGACTGCGCCGGCGACAGCGCGGCGGCCAGGTCGCCGCCGAAGGTGCGCGACGGGTCGAAATAATCGAGCGCGCGCGTGATCAGCAGATAGGTGTTGGCGTCGAAGTAGCGCGAGAACTTCTCGCCTTGGTAGCGCAGGTAGGACTCGACCTCGAACTCGACGTCGTAGCCGTAGCGGTAGGCGCCGCTCTCGCCGGGTTCGCGCTGCGCGCGGCCGAATTTCTCGGCCATGTCCTCGTCGGACAGGTAGGTGATGTGGCCGACCATGCGCGCCACCGACAGGCCGCGATGCGGCACGGTGTTGTGCGCGTAGTAGTCGCCACCATGGAAGTCGGGATCGGTGATGATGGCGCGCCGCGCGACTTCGTTGAAGCCGATGTTCTGGGCCGACAGCCTGGGCGTGCTGGCGATCACCACGCAATGGGCCACGCGGTCGGGGCAGGTGATGGCCCAGCTGAGCGCCTGCATGCCGCCCAGCGAGCCGCCCATCACGGCAGCGAAGCGCTCGATGCCGAAGTGGTCGGCCACGCGCGCCTGCGCCAGCACCCAGTCCTCGACGGTCAGCACCGGAAACGCCGCGCCCCACGGCTTGCCGGTGGCCGGATTGAGGCTGGCCGGACCGGTCGAACCGAAGCACGAACCCAGGTTGTTGACGCCGATGACGAAGTAGCGCTCGGTATCGACCGGCTTGCCGGGGCCGACCATGTTGTCCCACCAGCCGACGTCCTTGGGATCGCTGGCCGAGATGCCGGCCACGTGATGCGAGGCGTTCAGCGCATGGCAGATCAACACCGCGTTGTTGCGCTCGGCGTTGAGCGTGCCGTAGGTCTCGACCGCCAGCTCGTAGGCGGCCAGGGTCTGGCCGCTGGCCAGGCGCAGCGGCTCGTCGAAGGACAGGTATTGGGGTTCTACGAGGCCCAGGCTTTCGGGCTGGACGGGTTGGCCCGACAGGGCGCAGGCGGGTTCCCGGGTGGGAATGGGTACGGAAGTCGTCAAGACGGACCTCTTTAGCGGGATTTATCGGGCGCCCGCAAGCAGATCAAGCAAATCGGCGCCAACAACGAAATTGAACGGGAATTCTAGCACCAGAAAATGCGGCGGCTTGCACGCTGCGGCCCGCGAGGTGCAGCCGGCAAGGTGCGGCTGAACAGGTGCGACAGGCAAGGTGCGGCCCGGCCACGCGCGGCCAGTCTGGTGCGGCCGGACTCAGGTGCCGCCGGCCAGCCACATCAACAAGGGCGCCAGCACCAGGAACAGCGCGGTCGACACCAGCACCGCGCCGGCCGAGGTATCGCCCAGCTCGGTATAGCGCTTGGCGTACATGTAGCTGACCACCGCGCAGGGCATGGCCATCTGCAGCACCAGCGCGCCGCCGAGAATGTCCGACAGGCCCAGCAGCCAGGCCACCAGCACGCCCGACGCCAGGCCGGCGGCCAGCCGCAGCACCGCCAGGCCGCTGCCGATCCGCAGCCCCGACGAAGGGATCAGCGCCAGCGCATGGCCCAGGCTGATCAACATCAGGGGCACGGTCACGCTGCCCAGCAGTTCGGCCGACGACAGCAGCGGCTGCGGCAGCGACACGCCGCTGACCCGCACGACCAGCGCCGCCATGCAGGCCAGAAACACCGGCGTCTTGAGCGCGCCCAGGCTGCTGCCACCGGTCATCACGCGCACCGCGACGGTGTGCTGCGTGAACGAGGACACCGCGAAGAACGCCACCGCGACCGGCAGGCCGGCATCGCCGAAGGCCAGCTGCGACATCGGCAGGCCCAGGTTGCCGGCGTTGGGCATCCAAGCGGTCGGCAGCAATTTGCGCACCGGCTGGCCCCACAGCTTGAGCACGAGGGTGCACAGGCCGGCGCACACCGCCAGCGCCAGCACCGAGGCGCCGAACATGCGCGCCAGCACTTCGTTGTCCAGCTGCGTCGTGACCAGCGTGTGAAAGACCAGCGCGGGCGTGGTCACCGACGTGACCAGCACCGTGACGAAAGGCCCGGAGTAAGGCAGGTCGCGCTTGGCCCACACCGCGCCGACCAAGGCGCATAAAACCAGCGGCGCCAGCATCGCGGCGGTGGTGAAGTAAAACTGGATGACCGGACCCATCTGCGGGCGATTCCTGCAAGCATCGAAAATTAAAGCTATTTCCGCATCATGATTTGCATCGATGGGCGGACCCTGGCGATGATTTTATTCCTTTGTCCCCGCAACGCCCCGATCCGCCATGACCCCACGTCCGCTGACGCCCCGCGAACTGGCCTGCCTGAGCGCCTCGGCCGCCGGCCTGACCAGCCGCGCCATTGCCTGCCAATTCGGCCTGAGCGAGCGCACCGTCAACTTCCATCTGCATAATGCCTGCGCCAAGCTGCAGGTGCGCGGGCGCCGCGCGGCGGCCACGGCAGCGCTGGCGCGCGGCCTGCTCAGCGTACCGGCCGCGGCCGCAGCGATTGCAGGAACTCGTCGGCCGGCGCTTGCGGAAACTGCTCCGAAGGCCCGGTGACGATCGCCTCGATCAGGGCGCCGTCGTGCACGATCGCGCGCGCCATGAAACGCAACGAGACCCCGCGCAGCGACGACACCAGGTCGACGGTCTGGCCCAGTTGGGGCGGCGCGGCCGGCGGATTGGCGCCGGTGTTGACGTACCACGACTGCATCAGCGCCTGCGCCAGCGCATCGGCGGCCGCCGCGTCGCCGCTGGGCAGCACGGTGTGGCCGACCGCGAAGACGATGCTGTCCTTGCGCGCCATCGTCAGCGTGAACGGCAGCTCGGTGCCGGCCAGCATCACCGGCCGCTGCTGGGTCTGCGTCTTGGCCGGAAACGCCGCGTGCGCGCGGCCCTCGGCGACCTCGACCTCGCGCCAGTCGTATTGTGGCGTACAGGCCGCCAGGCCCACGAACAGTGCCAGGCAGGCCAGCCGCCCGCGCATTCCGCGATGTTGCAACACGATCGACTCCGTAACGGGTGGCCATCGCCGTCGGCCGGCGCGACCCTACACTCCAACGACACCTTTACCCCTGCTGCATGCATGGGAATGGCCGCTGCATAGGGGCATTCTCGCCCATTTCAGGTGCGACCCCGTAAAATCGTCCGCCACCCCATCTTGATCTAAGGCTCGTCCGTGACCGAAGTACTCTCTCATCGCCTGGACACGTTGCAAGCCCACCTGCCCTTGCTGGCCCGTACGCGCCGCGGCATCGAAAAAGAAGGCCTGCGCGTCGACACGCGCGGCGACCTGGCCTTGACGCCGCATCCGCGCGCGCTCGGATCGGCGCTGACGCACGAGCGCATCACCACCGATTATTCCGAGTCGCTGCTCGAGCTGATCACCGGCACCCATACCGACATCGCGTCGCTGCTGGCCGAACTCGCGCTGACGCACCGGCACGTCGCGCAGACGCTCGACGGCGAGCTGGTCTGGAACCACTCGATGCCGGCCCACCTGCCGCCCGAGGCACAGATTCCAATCGGCTGGTACGGCACGTCCAATACCGGCATGCTCAAGCACGTCTACCGGCGCGGCCTGGCCGAACGCTACGGCAAGGCCATGCAGTGCATCGCCGGCCTGCACTACAACTTTTCGCTGGACGACGCGCTCTGGAACCTGCTGGACCTGCCCGGCGACAGCGAGCAGGACCGCAGCTCGGCGGGCTATATCGCGCTGATCCGCAACTTCACGCGCCGCAGCTGGCTGCTGATGTACCTGTTCGGCGCCTCGCCGGCGGTCAGCCGCGGCGTGCTGCCCGGCGCCGACGGCCAGCTGCAGTCGCTCGACGCGCAGACGCTGTACCTGCCCTATGCGACCAGCCTGCGCATGAGCGACCTGGGCTACCAGAACGATGCCCAGTCCGGCCTGCGTCCGCACGAGAACAGCCTGGAAAGCTATGTCACGAGCCTGATGGATGCGGTCAACCGCCCCTACGAGCCCTATGAGAAGCTGGGCACCACGAAGGACGGCGAATGGATCCAGCTGTCGACCAATGTGCTGCAGATCGAGAACGAATACTATTCGACGATCCGGCCCAAGCGCGTGATCCGCAGCGGCGAGCGTCCGGTACAGGCCCTGTGCAACCGCGGTGTGCAGTACATCGAGGTGCGCTGCCTCGACGTCGACCCGTTCGAGCCGGTCGGCATCTCGCTCGAGACCGGCCGCTTCCTGGACGCCTTCCTGCTGTTCTGCGCGCTCGAGGAAAGCCCCCTGATCAGCGCCCACGACAGCCAGCTGCACGCGCGTAACTTCGCGCGCACGGTGAAGGAAGGCCGCCGCCCCGACCTGACCCTGACCCGCGACGGCATGGAAGTGCCGCTCAAGCAATGGGCGCTGGAACTGATCGAGCGCATCCGTCCGGTGGCCGGGCTGCTCGACGACGGCCACAACGAGGGCGCGGTGCACGCGGCCTCGCTCGGCAAGCAACAGGCGAAGATCGCGGACCCCGCGCTGACGCCTTCGGCGCAGGTACTGGAACAAGTGCGCGCGCTCGGTTCGGCCGCGGCCTTCGGCCTGCAGCAGACCCGCCTGCATGCGGCCACCTTCCGCGACAGCCCCCTGATGCCGGCCGAGGAAGCGCTGTTCGACGAGCTGGCGGCCGCCTCGCTGGCCGAACAGGCGAGCATCGAGCAGCTCGACAGCGGCAGCTTCGACGACTTCGTTGCGGCCTACAACAGCAGTAAGCTATGCTCGAACCATTGAGATAGTGCGCCCTCGCGCGGCAAAGCCCCGAACCGGACCGCAAGAACGAGAACGAGAACGAGAACGATTTGCTCACGTTTTACAACGAACACCATGCCCAGCACGACGGCCGCGTCGAGATCCATCGCGGCGAGCTGGTGCCGTGTTCCGAAAAGCCCGAGCGCGCCGCCATCGTGCTGAGCGAATGCGAGCGGCGCGGCCTGGGCGCCATCGTCACGCCGCAGGGCGTGCCCTTGATGACGCTCGAGCGCGTGCACAGCCCGCGCTACCTGCACTTCCTGCGCCAGGCCTGGCACGACTGGAACGCACTCGATCCGCGCAATGCCGGCAAGGATGCCCTGCCGGCGGTGTGGCCGGTGCGCACCCTGCGCGCCGACGTCGAGCCCGACAATTTCTGCGCCCGCCTCGGCCTGTACTCGATGGACGCCGGCACCCCGCTCACCAGCGGCACCTGGATCGCGGCCAAGACCGGCGCCGACTGCGCCGTCAACGCGGCCCACGCGCTGCGCCGCGGCGAGCGCGGCACCTTCGCGCTCACGCGTCCGCCCGGCCACCATGCGGGTAGCGATTTCTTCGGCGGCTCGTGCTTCCTGAACAATGCCGCGCTGGCCGCCCAGCACCTGCTCGACGATGGCCTGGAACGGGTGGCCATCCTCGACCTCGACTACCACCACGGCAACGGCACCCAGAGCATTTTTTATCACCGCGACGACGTGCTGTTCGTCTCGATCCATGCCGACCCGCGCCTGGAGTACCCGTTCTACCTCGGCCACGCCGACGAAACCGGCAGCGGCGCGGGCCTGGGCTACACCATGAATATCCCGCTCGTGCCCGGCTGCGGCAGCGGCGCCTGGTTCGCGGCGCTGGAAACGGCCTGCCTCAAGATCGCGATGGCCCGGCCGCAGGCGCTGGTGGTCTCGCTCGGCGTCGATACGGCCGCCCAGGGTGCCGATCCACGCTTCGGGCTCAACGGCGGCGACTTCCTGCGCGCGGGCGAGCGCATCGCCCACCTGGGCCTGCCGACCGCCTTCATGTTCGAGGGCGGCAGCGCCGGGCCGGAACTGGGCATCCACACCGTCAACGTGCTCGAAGGCTTCGAGACCGCCGCCGAATGACCCGCGCTTCACACTCAACGACCATCGCTTCGCATCCATGACCACCCCGCGTCCCATCGACTGGCAATTCGCGCGCTTCGCCGACCTCACCCCGTTCGACCTGTACGAAGTGCTGGCCCAGCGCGAGAACGTCTTCATCCTCGAACAGACCTGCCTGTATCCCGACATCGACGGCCACGACCCCGGCGCCCACCACCTGCTGGGCTGGCGCGACGTGGACGGCAAGCGCAGCCTGGCCGCCTACCTGCGTGTGCTGGCGCCGGGCGCCAAGTACGACGAGATGTCGATCGGCCGCGTGATCACCACGCCGGCCGCGCGCGGCGCCGGCGC
>JAEZBO010000017.1 GCA_023427085.1 Pseudomonadota bacterium | reverse complement strand
GCCAGGGCGCGGGCTGTCGCGCGCCCTGGCATCGGCCGCCGGGCAGGGCACCGCGGCATCGGCTTGCCGGCCGTGGCGCCAAATCAAGCATAATGACCGCCACCTAGATGTGGAGAGTTTTGATGTTCAAGATCATTGCGGCCAGTGCCGCCACCGTCGTGCTGCTGGGCGCCTGCACCTCGCTGGGCATCCAGGATGGCGGCGGCGAACGCGCCATCCATCGCACTTTCCAGGCGCCGGTCGGCGCGCAGCAGGCGCTGGCACGCGCGCAGGAACAGATGCAGCAATGCCTGCGCGGCAGCAACCAGAATTCGGTGCGGGTCTCGGGCGATCCGTCGACCGGTGGCCGCGCCGAGGTCTACGCCGCGCGCACCCAGAACGTCTTCGCGCGCGCCGACGTCAAGCCGGCCGGCCCCGACCGCGCCGATGTCACGCTGACACTGTTGAACGCCAGCATCTACGACGCCGACGCTGCTGCCGCGCTGCGCGAGTCGATCGAATTCGGCGTGCCGACCTGCCGCGCCTACATGCCGCGGCCGGCCGAAGACGGCAAGCCGAGGCGCCGATGAGCCGCAAGACCGTCGAGCACGGTCATTTCGGCCTCGATATCCCGTTCATGGATCTGCTCGGCCTGCAGGCCGAGTACCTGGACGCCGACAGCGTCCGCACCCGGCTGCCGCAGCGGGCCAGCCTGTGCAACAGCCGCGGCGACGTGCATGGCGGCGCGCTGATGAGCGCGCTCGATTTCACGCTCAGCGCGGCGGGCCGCAGCAACGACCCGCTGAACGTGGGCATGGCCACCATCGACATGAGCACCCATTTCATGGAGCCGGGCCGTGGCGACCTGGTGATCGAGGCGCGCTGCCTGCGGCGCGGCAAGACGCTGGCCTTCTGCGAAGGCGAGGTGCGGCGCGCCGACGGCACGCTGGTGGCCAAGGCCAGCGCCACGTTCAAGATCATCCCGCTGCAGGCCGGCGGCGACTGAACCGGCTCGTGCCGCGCCGGCCCCGGGCTCCGCGCCCCGGGCTCCGCGCCCCGGGCCGTACCGCGCGGCGGCGGCAGCGCGATCTTTCCCGGCATGGCGGCACCGTGTCGAGGAGCCGCGCCGGTCCGCCGCCACGGCCGTCAGCCCAGCTTTTCCTTGACCTGACGCGACACCGCCGACATGTCGGCGCGGCCAGCCAGCGCCGGCTTGAGCACCGCCATCACCTTGCCCATCAGCGCCGGGCCGCTGGCGCCGTCGGCGCTGGCCTGCGCGATCGCGGCGTCGATGGCGGCCTGCACTTCCTCGTCGCTGGCGGCCTGCGGCAGGAACTCCTGCAGCACGGCCACTTCGGCCTGTTCGCTGGCGGCGGTCTCGGCGCGGCCGGCCTGCTCGAACGCGGCGATCGATTCGCGGCGCTGCTTGACCTGCTTTTCGATGATGCTGGTGATCTCGGCATCGCTCAGTTCGCGGCGCTCGTCGACTTCCTTCTGCTTGATGGCGGCCTGCAGGAAACGCAGCGTGCCAAGCCGCTCGCTTTGTTTGGCGCGCATGGCTTGTTTGACGGCGTCGGCGAGACGGGGTTTGAGCGTGTCTGTGCTCATGGCGGACCTTGTGGGGTGATGTGGACGATAAAGACAGAATAGTACTGTCTCGGCCGACTTCGGCTGGACCGCGCGGCGCTCGAAGGGCTTGCAGGGCAATGCTGGGCGCTGGCCGTACCGCGCCGGTCGCCGCGCTTGCCGACGCGCACGCGCGTGCCGCGGCGTGCAGCGGTCGCCAACGATTTGCCGGCTGCCGGCAGGCAGGGGACAATGGTCTGATAGCGTGCGCCGGCCCGGGCCGGCGCGCCGGCTTCAGGAGGAACATGGCGATGCAGGTATGCGTGATCGGCGCGGGGGTCGTGGGCGTCAGCACGGCGTATTTCCTGGCCCGTGCGGGCCATGGCGTCACGCTGGTCGACGAGCGCGCGCAGCCCGCCGAAGTCGCCAGCTACGCCAATGGTGGACAGCTCAGCTATAGCTACGTCGCGCCGCTGGCCGGCCCCGGCGTCTTGCCCAACGTGCCGGGCTGGCTGCTGCGCGCCGACTCGCCGCTGCGCTTCACGCCCCGGCTCGACCCGCAGCAGTGGTGCTGGGCGCTGCGCTTCATGCAGGCCTGCACCGCCACGGCCGCGCAGCGCTCGACCGCGCAGATGCTGACGCTGTCCTACCTGAGCCGCGACACGCTGCATGCCTTGCTCGAACACGAACCGCTGTCGTTCGGCCATCAACGCAACGGCAAGCTGATCGTCTACCGCACGCCGGCGCTGCTCGACAAGGCCCGCGAGCTGGTGCGCTACCAGGCCGACCATGGCGCCCACCAAGAGGTCTGGGACGCCGAACAATGCCTGGCGCACGAGCCGGCGCTGGCCGCGCTGGGTCCGCAGCTGGCCGGCGCCATCCATACCGCCGGCGAAGAGTCCGGCGATTGCATGGTGTTCACGCGCGAGCTGTTCGCGCGGCTGCAGGCCATGCCCAACGTGACGGTGCGTTTGAACACGCCGGTGCAGCGGCTCAAGCGCGTGGCCGGGCGCATCGTCGGCGCGCAGACGCCCGACGGTGACATCGAGGCCGACGCCTACGTGGTCGCCACCGGGCTGGGCAGCCGCGAGCTGCTGCGGCCGCTCGGCCACGAACTGCCCTTGTACGGCCTGAAGGGCTACAGCCTGAGCGTGCCCTTGGCTGGCGACGCCGCGAGCGCGCCGACCTACAGCGTGACCGACTACGAACGGCGCATCGTCTATGCACGGGTTGGCGACGTGCTGCGCATCGCCGCCATGGTCGACATGGGCGTGCAGGACAACCACGTCGATCCGCGCCGCATCGCCTTGCTCAAGCAGCAGGTGCACGAGGTGTTTCCCGCGCTCGACCTGGACCAGGCCAGCGAATGGGCCGGCGTGCGGCCGGCCACGCCGCACGGGCGGCCGCTGATCGGGCGCTCGAAGGCGGCCGGCAACCTGTGGCTCAATGCCGGCCATGGCGCGCTGGGTTTCACGCTGGCTTGCGGCAGCGCGGTGCTGCTCGAGGCGCTGATGGCCGAGCGCGCGCCGCCCATCGATCCGGCGCCGTTCCTGCCCTGAGCGACAGGCGTTGTTCCTGCCTTGAGCGGCAGGCGTCGCCCGGCCTTGAGCGGCGGGCACTGTCCCGCCCCCGTCTCAATGGAAATCGCGGCTGCGCGGGTTGAGCTTGCCCAGCATGTCGCTGCAATCGACCAGCCGGCCCGCCACCAGGTGGCGCACGCCATCGTGCGTCTGCCAGATGCCATAGACCCCCAGCAGGTAAGAGGCCACGGTTTCGCGGCGCTGCTTCTGTTGCAGGGCGGTGCGGATGATCACGTTGATCGTGCCGGTCTCGTCTTCCATGGTCAGGAACATCGTGCCCTTGGCGGTGGGCGGGCGCTGACGCACCGTGACGATGCCGCAGGCGCGCGCGATGCGACCGCTGGGATAGCTGTTGAGCGTCTGTGCGGTGGCAAAACGCATGGCGCTCAGGCGCTCGCGCAGCAGGGCCAGCGGATGGCGGCCCAGCGTCAGCGTCAGGCTCTGGTAGTCGGCGCGGATGTCCTGGCCTTCGGTCGGCGCGCTCAGGGGCGGGGCCTGGCCTTCGTCGCGGTGCGCGTCACGCAGCAGGCCACGCTCGGGCAGCGCACCGGCCGCTTCCCAGCGGGCCTGGCGGCGATGGCCGGCCAGTGATGCCAGCGCGCCGGCGGCCGCCAAGGCGTCCAGGTCGTGGCGATTCAGCGCGGCGCGCCGGGCCAGGTCGCCGGTGTTGTGGAAGGCGCCGTCGCGGCGCGCCTGCTCGATGCGCTGGGCGGCGCCTTCGGACAGGCCGACGATCTGCTTCAAGCCCAGGCGCACGGCCGGACGCGGGCCCGACGGCGCCGTCGACGTGCCGTCACAGGCCGGCGCGGGAACCGTCTCAGTTGCCGATGATGCGGCTGTCTCTGCCGCCGACGATGCCGTCATCGCCGACGTCGTTGTCGCCGCCTCGCTGTCAGCCTCGCCCCGTCGCGGATCACGCTCGGACGCGACCAGCGTACATTCGGCATCGCTGTGGCTGACGTCGACCGTCAGCACCTCGACCGGATAGTGGCGATGGCGCCGCGCATCCTGCACCAGCTGCGCGGGCGCGTAGAACCCCATCGGCTGCGAGTCCAGCAACGCGGCCAGGAAGGCCTCGGGCTCGTGGCGCTTGATCCACGAGCTGACATAGGCCAGCTTGGCAAAACTGGCCGCATGGCTTTCCGGAAAACCGTACTCGCCGAAGCCTTCGATCTGGCGGAACAGGTTTTCGGCGAACGCGATCGGGTAGCCCTTGGCGATCAGGCCGTCGATCAGCGGCTGCCTGAACCTGTTGACGCCCCCCTTGCGTTTCCAGGCCGCCATCGAGCGGCGCAGCTGATCGGCGTCGTCCGGCGTGAAACCGGCCGCGTCGATGGCGATCTGCATCACCTGCTCCTGGAAGATCGGCACGCCCAGCGTGCGGTCGAGGACCGCCGTGACCTCGGGCCCCGGCGAATCGGCTTTTTCCAGGCCGTTGCGGCGTCGCAGATACGGATGCACCATGCCGCCCTGGATCGGGCCGGGCCGCACGATCGCCACCTCGATGACCAGGTCGTAGAACTGCCGGGGCTTGAGCCGCGGCAGCATGGTCATCTGCGCGCGCGATTCGATCTGGAACACCCCGATGGTGTCGGCCGCGCAGATCATGTCGTAGGTGGCGGCGTCGCCGATCGGCACGTCCTGGATCTTGAACGGCAGGCCGCGCCGGATCGAAATCCAGTCCAGCGCGCGGCGCAGCACCGTCAGCATGCCCAGCGCCAGCACGTCGACCTTCATCAGCTTGAGCGATTCGAGATCGTCCTTGTCCCACTGCACCACGCTGCGCCCGGCCATGCTGGCCGGCTCGATCGGCACCAGCCGGTGCAGCGGCCCGCGCGAGATCACGAAGCCGCCGGGGTGCTGCGACAGGTGGCGCGGAAAGCCACGCAGCTGCTCGGCCAGCTTGGCCCACAACTGCGCGGTCAGCGAGTCGGCGGCCAGGCCCTGACTGGCGATGACCTCGAGCAGCTGATTGCCCTTGTCCCACCACTGGAACCGTTTGGCGACGCCGTCGATGATGGCTTCGTCCACGCCCAGCGCGCGGCCGGTGTCGCGCAGCACGCTGCGGGTGCGGTAGCTGATGACCACGGCGGTCAGCGCGGCGCGGCGCCGGCCGTATTTTTCATAGATGTGCTGGATGACCTCTTCGCGGCGCGAGTGCTCGAAGTCGACGTCGATATCGGGCGGCTCCTTGCGCGAGGCGCTGATGAAACGTTCGAACAGCGTCGAGGTCTCGGCCGGGTTGACCTCGGTGATGTGCAGGCAATAACAGACGGTCGAATTGGCCGCCGAGCCGCGTCCCTGGCACAGGATTCTTTCGCGGCGGGCGAACTTGACCAGGTCGTAGACCGTCAGGAAATACGCCTCGTACTCGAGCTGCGCGATCAGGCCCAGCTCTTTTTCTATCTGCGCCTTGACCTTGCCGGGCACACCATCGGGATAACGCTCGGCCGCGCCGGCCCAGGTCTCCTGCCGCAGGTAGGAGGCCGGTGTGTGGCCCTCGGGCACGATCTCGTGCGGGTAGTGATAGCGGATCTCGTCCAGGCTGAAGGTGCAGGCGCGTGCGATCGCGACCGCCTCGGCCAGCGCCTCGGGCGGATAGTCGCTGGCCAGCCGGCTGCGCAGCCGCAGATGCTGGTCGGCGTTGGGCGCCAGCGCATAGCCGCACTCGGCCACCGGCTGGCCCAGCCGGATGGCGGTCAGCGTGTCGTGCAGCGGCTTGCGGGTATGGCTGTGCATCTCGACCCGGCCGGCCGCCACCACCGGCATGCCATGGCGGCGGGCGGCCTGGTCGACCGCGGCGCGGTGCAGCTCCTGGCCCGGGTGGTTCAGCAGCGTCAGGCCCATGCGCGCGCGCGCGCCGAAGGTCGCGGCGGCCCAGGCGGCCTGCTCGAACAGGGCCGACACCGGCTGGCCGGCCACCGGACACAGCAACACGAAACAGCCGGGCAGCCCGCGCAGATGGGCGTGCTCGGCCGCCGGACTGGCCAGGTCTTCCGGGTGCAGCAGGTACTGGCCCTTGACGCTGCGCGCGCGCGCCAGCGTGATGAGTTCGGCCAGGTTGCCGTAGCCCTCGCGGTCCTGCGCCAGCGCGACCAGCACAAAAGGCTCGCCACCGTGGCGCGGCGTGACGCGCAGCTCGCTGCCGATCAGCAGCTTCAAACGCGGCGCGAGGGCCGGATCGCGGCCTGTTTCGGTGGCCAGCGCCACCCGCGCCTCGTTGTGCTTGCGCACCTCGGCATGGGCGCGCACCACGCCGGCCAGCGAACACTCGTCGGTGATCGCCAGCGCCTCGTAGCCGTGCCGCGCGGCGGTGTAGACCAGCTCTTCGGGACTGGAGGCGCCGCGCAGGAAGGAAAAGTTCGAGAGGCAATACAGCTCGACGCAGGCCGGCAGACCATCGCCCGCGCCGCGCGGGGGCGCGGCGGGCGGCAGGGCGGCGGGCGAGGGCGGGGGCAAAGACATGGCAGCCGCGACCTAGCCGAACAGGCCGTGCAGAAACCAGTGCTGCTGGTCGGCGATGCGTTCGCGAAAGATCCACAGCCGCGCGCCGGCGTCGTCCTGCGCGATGAAGTAGTCGCGCTTGAGGTACTGGCCGCTCCACCAGCCGCTTTCGATGCGTTCGGGGCCGCGCAGCAGCGTCAGCGGCGTGCCGTGGACCGGCCGGTGCTGCTGCACCGCCAGTGGCTGCGGGGCGTCGAGCAGCCAGAACGGCCGTTCGCCGGGCGGCGGCAGCGCGGTCGGCGCGGGCTTGCCGGACGACCAGCGGTTGGCGTGCTCGGGCCGGTGGTCGGATCGGGCGTGCGGAAACAGCAGCCCGTCGTGGCCGAGCCGGGCCGTCAGCAGATCGAGCAGGCGCCGGTAGTCTTCGGGCGCCTGGCCGGGTTCGGGAAACAGCTGATCGGACAGTGCCGGCTGCTCGGCCAGCGCGAGCGTGAGCAGGCGCAGCCCGACCACCGGGCCGCCCCAGACCAGCCGGCTGAAGTGTTCTTGCAGCGGCCCCTGCAGATGGGCCGCCTGCCACGCCGGCTCGCCCAGGAACAGCTCGAGCACGGTGGGCGGCCGGGCATGGCGGCCGCGCTCGTGTTCGAGTTCGATGCGCAGGCTGCGCACCGCCAGCCGGCTGGCGGCCAGCCAGCGGTACAGGCCTTGCAGCTGACGCTCGGCGACCGCCTGCACGGCGCTCAGGTGTTCGAGCCGTTCGATCAGATCGACGTGGGTGTCGTAGTGCGCCGGCGGCACGAACCAGCGCAGCGCATGCGCCGAACGGGCGCCGGGCTCGCCGGCTTGCTGGTAGGCCGCGTCGACGGCCTGCAGCAAGGCCGGGCTGCTGCGCCGCGCCAGGCCCG